>NZ_ALBR01000031.1:0-21049 GCF_002081505.1 Bacillus sp. CDB3
ATTATGTAAGGGGGGACCTTATTAGATCTAGTATAATAGACAATAAAAGTAGAATTGACGAGATATACAGATCCTATCCTAATGTCTTTAGAAGTAGAAAAGAAGTATTACAAATGTTGTTTTTAAACTTTACTGAAGAGAATGATTTAGGAAAGCGGACATTATCTAAATTAACTAAGGATATCATTGAAGAATCCATAGATTTAGATGAAAATGCCATTGAAGAATAGGTTAGTTAGTACTCGGTTTTTTGAATCATCGGAAATAAAAAGACTTGAATTCTAATAATGAATTCAAGTCTTTTTATTACATACGATTATCATGCCAGAAGTTTAATGGGAAGTGTTCGTTCTCATTATAGGCTTCTAATTCATATCCTCTTTCTTTCAGCCCTTTAATAATTCCAGGTACTGCTTTAACTGATTGTGGATGAATGTCATGCATTAGAATAACTTCTGTTGGGTTTGTAGCACCATGTAGAACGTTTTCTACGATTTTAGCAGATGCAGCGTCTACTGGCATTTTGTTGTATTTCCAGTCTAATGAATCAATTGTCCAGTCCCAAACTTTTAAACCATTTTCGACAACTTTGTTGCGAAGGGCTTCATTTAATCCTGGCATTGAGCCGTAAGCAGGGCGTGTTAATACTGGTGATTTTCCTAGAACACCAGCGATTAAGCCTTGGTCTTCTTTCATTTCATCAACGTAATGACCTTCTGTGTAAAGCTTCTTGTAGTTATGAGTCATACTGTGCATCCCAACATAGTGGCCTTCAGCATTTTCACGTTTTACAAGATCAGGGAAAGCTTTCACGTTTGAACCAATTAGGAAGAATGTTGCTTTTGCATTTTCACTCTTTAACATATCTAAAAGCTCAGCTGTGTATTTTCCAGGACCATCGTCAAATGTTAAGTAAGCGACTTTTCTAACTTGCCCGTTATAGTGCTTTGGAGCTTCTTTCGGTGCAAGGGACGTTTGAATTTCACTTACAAGTTGAACAGATTTCGCTTCATCCTCTGTACTCGCTAGAGCGATATGTGTTGATCCGTAAGCAGCTTCGTATGTAAATAATACCCCAGCGCAAATCAACAGAGCCCTTTTCACTAAAGTTGTCATCCGAATTCCATTGTGCATAATTTTCCTACTCTCTATAAAAGTTCTACTCTACTATATTAGCAATTTTTAGAGGGGGAAATTGCAAAAAAAACTTTTTTACAAAACGCAAAAAAGTTTGTTAAAAAGTATGCAAGATTTCACTGTTTTGCAGGTTTGAAAAAATGAAACAAGAATTAAATGAATGGAACTGCATGTAAAATGGTTCATTCATGTTTTTTGTTTTAGAAAGGGAGGATAAGTATGAAAAAATTAGCTTGTTTACATGCTCATCATTCAAATATTGAATACATTGACCGAGTGTTGCAATCTTTTGAAATAGAAATACTCCATTTTGTAGATCCAATCTTATCACAAAGACTAAAAATAGAACGAGAACAAGCACGAAATAATTTAAAAGATATTATAAAGTATATTGCTGAAAGTGATGTAGATACACTTTTAATAACTTGTACAGATTATATTACGTTATTAGATGAGAATTTCAAAATAGACATACCTATATTGAAAATTGATGAGCCATTCTTTGAAATGAGTTGTCAGGTTGAAGAGCCACAGACCATACTATTTACAAATACCCGTACTGTTTCAGGAACGATGGAACGTTTAAGACTATACGCTCAGCAGAATAATAAATCCATACAAGTAAAAGTAGAAGTGATAGAGGGGATATTTGAGTTAATTATGCAAGGTCGTAAAGAAGAGCATGATGCTAAATTAGAACAGTATTTATATGAAATTATGAAAAATAGAAACGAAATGTTTTCGGTTGCACAATTATCAATGGTAGATGCTGCTACAAGGGTAGAAAATATAATAGGAAGGAACATAATAAATCCGTTGAATGCGCTAGTGGAGTATTGTATACAGAGTACGAATGAACAACCGTGTGAAAAATAAAGAAGAGGATGTTTTTTGTTTTAAAGAATATCGATAAAAATTTCACATACCGTATTTAAAAAATAAATATAGGAAAACCAAAAAATAAATGTAGAATATATCGTACATACATATATGAAGTCAACATAAAACATAAAAGAGGTGGGCATATGTTACTTGAAGAAGTAATGCAGCAACTAAAAGAGTATGGGACAGAACAGACTCGTAAGACGTATAAAAACCATGGGGCGAAAGAGCCGTTATTTGGAGTTAGTTTTGCGAATTTAAAATTGTTAAAAAAGAAGATAAAAAAAGATCATGATTTAGCAATTTCATTATGGGAAACAAAAAATATGGATGCTATGACTTTAGCGACAATGATTTTAGATTCGAAGAAACTAACATCAGAACAGCTAAATAGGTGGGTTCAGGATGTTGATTATTATTGTTTAATGGACGTTTTTATGACAGCTATATGTACGTCGCCAATCGCGATAGAAAGAATGGAAGAATGGACAAAGTCTGATGATGAATGGATTGGAAGAGCTGGTTGGTCATTATTAGCGAATATTGCAATAAAAAATAAAAAGTTAGACAATGACTTCTTCTTACCGTATTTAGAAGTGATTAAAGTTCATATACATAATGAAAAAAACAGAAAAAGAGAAGCAATGAATAGTGCATTAATAGCGATAGGGATTCGAAATGAAGCTTTAGAGCAACAAGCGATTGAAATTGCACGTGAAATTGGAAAAGTAGAAGTTGATCATGGTGCAACGTCATGCAAAACTCCAGATGCAGAACCATATATTAAAAAGGCACGAGAAAGAGCTGAAAAAAGGAAGGTAAAATAAGAAGGGATAAGATTATGAAACCAATTGAAGCGGCACAAAACATAATTACATCACAATTTTCGAATTGTGATGTTGCTTTACTAGGGGGAAGTGTTGCTAGAGGAGAGGCTACGAAAACATCTGACCTTGATATTGTAATATTCGACCACAGTTTGTCATCTTGTTATAGAGAATCTTTCTATAGTAATGGGTGGCCTGTTGAAGTATTTGTACATAATTTTGAAACGTATAAAACCTTTTTTAAAATGGATTGTGACCGCGGGAGACCTTCTTTACCGCAATTAGTATTAGAAGGGTTTGTTTTAAAAGGGAAAGTTGAAATTGTTGAGCGGTTAAAAAGAGAAGCGAATGATCTACTAATGAAGGGACCAGATAAATGGACTGAAGAAACGATGAAGCAGAAGCGCTATTTTATTACGGATGCTTTGGATGACCTGATTGGTGCAACAAAGAGAGAAGAAGAGTTGTTTATCGCAAACTTATTAGCTGATTTAGTACATGAATATGTTTTGAGGGTAAATGGACAATGGCTTGGAAATTCAAAATGGTTCATTAGAGTGTTGAAAAGGTACGACGAAGTATATGCGGAGAAATTTGTTGTGGTTTTCGATAACTTTTATAAAACAGGTGAGAAAAAGGATTTAATCGCTTTTATAGAAAAAACGTTAGAAGAGTATGGGGGAAGAATGTTCGAAGGATTTTCTATAGGGAAATGAGAAGGGGTAGCAAAATGAATGTACCAATTGTTCAATTAAGAGAACTATTACTAGATGATGTAGAAGATCGGTACAGGTGGTCATTAGATAAAGAAGTAACAAAGCACTTAGTTGTACCAGATCAATATCCACCGTTCACTCGTGAAGATACGAGAAGGTGGATTGAAACGTGTATAAGTCGAAAGAATGGATATGAACAACGGGCTATTCTAACTGATAAGGATATACACATTGGATGGGTAGATATTAAGAATTTCGATAAAACGAATAAAAATGCTGAACTAGGGATTGCAATTGGAAATAAAGAATATTGGGGTAAAGGATATGGAATGGCAGCTCTATACAGTATGTTACAAATCGGCTTTTCTGCATTCGAATTAGAAAAAATATGGCTACGAGTAGACGAAGATAATTTACAAGCTAGAAAGAGTTATGAAAAAGCAGGATTTGTTTGTGAAGGAATAATGAGAAATGATAGATTACGTCATGGTAAATTCATTCATCGCTATCGTTATAGTATGTTAAAAGAAGAATATCAATCTTTATTTAATAGTCTATAAAAATATTATGTAAACTTAAAGGGGATAGGGAATATGATTCGATTACTTACGAAAGTAGATGCGGAGCAATATTGGGAGTTACGCTTACAAGCATTACAAGTAAATCCAGAGGCGTTTATAACAACTTATGAAGAGGCAATCCGCCAGGAAAATCCTCTTGACCGAGTTGCAAGTAATTTAACATCTGCTACTAGTTGTACATTCGGTGCTTTTAATAAAGAAAATCAATTAATTGGAGTTGTCACTTTACTGACTGAAGAGAAAGAGGCATATAAGCATAAAGGTCATGTCGTTGCGATGTATGTAGATGCACAAAACAGGCGGAACGGATTGGCACGTGAGTTAATAGCAAATGCCATTCAAAGAGCGCGAGATATAAAACTAGAGCAATTAACCTTAGGTGTTGTGTCCACAAACGAACCAGCAAAAAAATTGTACAAATCAATGGGCTTTAAAACGTATGCAATTGAAAAAAGAGCTATAAAGATGAATGGTGTGTATAGTGATGATGAAAATATGGTATTGTTTCTTTAAAGGAAGGATATTATCATGAAAGATCTCCATTTAGAAAAAGATATGAACCCGCAAGTAGCGATCTTGTATGCAACAGTTCTTGATACATTTAAACGATTGCAAATTTTAGTAGAAGGTACAGAAGAGAACGAACTATCCTTTAAAGGGTCTGAAAATAATGAAAATAGTATAGGGCAACTACTTCAGCATTTAGCAGTTGTCGATTTACACTGGGTATATCGTTTAAGAGGAGAAGAAGTTCCACAGAGGCTTAAAAATAAATATGGGCCTATGTTGAATGAAATAGGGGAATTGCCAAGTTTAAGAAAAGATACATTGCAAGAATTAATGCAAGCTTATGAAGCTGTGCAACATATATTTTATGCGGAATGTATGAAACTAACAGAAAATGATTTAACCCGGGAAGTGTCCTATGAAAAGGGAGAAAGTGCGACTATAAGATGGGGAATATGGCATATAGCTGATCATAATCGGTACCATCAAGCACATATAAATCGATTGAGAAAATTATACAAAGAAAATCACTTACATATAATCTAAATGTAAGTGTGAAAAACTCCCCTTAATTAATAGATTAGGGGAGTTCATTTTAAATTGGCTTTTGTTTCTTTTCTTCCCAAGTTAACATGAAATTTTTATGGTAGTCTTTTGCTTGCTCAATTAAATACCAGTAAATTATATGCGAA
The DNA here is from genome assembly GCF_002081505.1 of Bacillus sp. CDB3. Lineage (NCBI taxonomy): Bacteria > Bacillati > Bacillota > Bacilli > Caryophanales > Bacillaceae > Bacillus > Bacillus sp. CDB3. Next base: position 5,343 of record NZ_ALBR01000031.1, read on the forward strand.
ATTGTTGGCTGCCATTTTTTATGGTGTATTCTTATATTTTCGTGATGAGTATAGTGAGTGGAAATTACAGTCGCTTTTGTTTCTGGAAAACCGCTGTATACAATATCTTCTATCTCATACCAATAAACTTTATTCCCATCTAAATCAATTATTATACCTTCATCATCCCAATAAAAAACTGTGTTCTCTCTTCTTTTTTTCAAAAGATAAAAACCATAGTATAAAAAAAGGCCTGGGATGATTAAAATTAGAATACCAAGGAAAAAACCCTCATCTATTAAAGCTAAAATACAAATGAAAAGAAAAGAAAGTCCTGCAGCTAACATCATTAAGGTGAATACCATGGAAATTTTATATGTTTCCAATATGATCACATCCAAATAACTAATTTATTTCTTAAGTTAAAACTCTTCATCTGTACGATATGCACCGATCATTATGCATACAGCGGATATAAAATACATACACATTTCGATTAGCGTAATTAACGAAACGAATGCTGTAGCGATTCCTCTTAATGTTATTTTAATATATTGTATAATAAATAAAAACATTATTATTTTTATAAGTTAATATTCTGTTGAAAAATTTTGCATTCGAATAGATTGAAAGTTATTTAATAAAAAAACTATTATAAGGGGTTTTATAATGAAAGCTATTGCAGTAGGGATATTGGCATCGTTTTTCTTTGCCTTTACCTTTGTGTTAAACCGATCGATGGACTTAGGGGGCGGGAGTTGGATTTGGAGTGCATCACTACGATATTACTTTATGGTTCCAATGCTATTACTTATTGTTATGTATAGAGGGAACTTAAAACAACTCTTTCAATATATGAAAAGTAATCCGAAAGAATGGCTATTATGGAGTATTGTAGGATTCGGTCTTTTTTATGCACCGCTAAGTTTCGCTGGAGCGTATGGGCCAGGGTGGCTTGTTGCATCAACATGGCAAATAACAATAGTTGCAGGGATTTTGTTAACACCATTTTTTGCGGTAGACCCATTACATAAAAAACTTCCAATGAAGGAATTAGTAATGTCAGGTATTATTTTATTTGGTGTTGTTCTTATGCAAGTAGAACACGCTTCTTCTTTAGGGATTCGTGAAACCATTTTATGTGTAGTTCCTGTACTCATTGCTGCGTTTGCATATCCACTTGGAAATAGAAAAATGATGCAAGTATGTCAGGGCGAATTAGATGTCTTCCAACGAGTTCTCGGTATGACATTAGCAAGTTTACCATTTTGGTTTTTACTTTCTGGTTATGAAGTATCTACAAGCGGTTTACCGTCAAGTAGTCAAGTTTTTCAATGTTTTATTGTAGCGATTAGTTCAGGTTTAATTGCTACAGTATTATTCTTCTTTGCGACAGATCTTGTAAAAGATGATCCACAAAAATTAGCAACAGTCGAGGCGACACAGTCTGGTGAAGTTTTATTTGCATTAGTAGGAGAGCTGATCTGGTTATCGGCTCCAATTCCGTCTTCTTTATCGTGGGTTGGAATGAGTCTTGTAATTGTCGGAATGATACTTCATAGTTATGTAGCTGTAGTTGTGAAAAAAGAAGAGAAAATAACGGCATAAAAAGATTAGCTCTTTTTCAATAAAGAGCTAATCTTTTTTCATGAGAAAGGATGGAGATAGGATGTTACAACGTGTTGAGCATTTAGAAATAGATCCCATTAAAAAAGTATTAAAGCATGCGACCGGTCCGAGTGAAGCAAGCTTATTTAAAGCAGTTTTAATGTATAAAAATGATCAGGCAGTGCTATATAAATATGGGAATAAGGGTTGCATAGGTATTGCATTAATTGATACAAATAGAGCGAGAATGTGTCACATAGCTGTTGATGAAAAATATCGTAATCAAGGAATTGCACTTCAAATGATAAGAGCAATAATTAGCAAGTATGAGTTAACATATATAGAGGCAGAGACAGACGAAGAGGCAGTCGGATTTTATAAAAAGTGGAAGTTTAAGATTAAAAGTCTAGGAGAAAAACATCCAGGGATGGAAAGATTTCATTGCCATTTGGGGGAATGAACAGTTTAAAAGTATTTTGAAATATGTAATTTTACATATTTAGTTTAGTTTGAAAAAAATGATATATACAGTATATAATAGAGATAATTGGAAAAATATAGATAAATAGAAATTAGGTGTATAACACATGAGAATGGATAAAAGCAAATTTGTGAAAATTGCAGCTTCAATAGGAGTGTCATCTTTTTTATTAACAGGATGTGCTGATAATAATGAAGAGAGCGCACAAAAAGAAAGTAGTGCGGTAAAAACAGATGGTACGAAGCAAGAAAGCGAACAAGAAACATTAAATTGTGATGATAAAGCGCCAACGATAGAAAATATAGAAAAAGAAGAATTATGTAGAGATAATAATTCACCTGCTTCATTTAATAATGAGAGCTCCCATCTGCCAATACTCCCGTTCGTTGCTGGATATTTATTAGCAAGTAAGACGTCGAATATGTATAGTACCGCGAAACCAAATCTTATAAAGAAGCCATATACAAATAATATTATCCCATACCGTGAAAAGGATGAGCAAAGAAGTGGTGGCAGCGGTAGTGGTGGGTATTACGGTGGCACTAGTAGCAATAATGATTCTTCAAAGAAAGTGGATTTGAATAAGCAACAGCCGAACAGTTCAACTAAAGTGGCACCAGATTCAAATACGTCAAAATCATCTACTACGCAAACACCGAAAGTGAATTCTGGTTCAAATGGAATTGGAAATGCAAAAGCACCAGCTGGATCCTAATTTGAAAGGATAATGGAGAAATGTATACAGAAAAAGAACAGGAAGAGTATATGAAAATCTGGTTTTCTCTTGCAGAAGAGGCTGGGAGAAATGGATTTACATGGCCGAGTTTGTTAGAGAGTGAAGAATGGAATCAATATATGGCTACTAGTATGTATCGTATGCCAGTACGTACATATACTGCAATTTCTAAGGCGACAGAAGAAATTATGTATGTGTTATATAAAACATATCAATACATTACAAATACACCAGCACAATTTCAAAAACTTGGTTTTCCACCAGAGACGTGGGAAATTGCAAGAATGAAACATACTGGTTTATTTTCATATTTTACAAGGCTTGATTTCATCGTAAAGCATGATGATATTAAATTAATTGAAGTAAATTGCGATACTCCGACAGGCTATTTAGAACCATCTGTCGCTAATGAAGTACTGTGTCGATATCATGATGTGAATCATCCGAATCATATTGAAGAACACGTCGTTCAAGCTTGGGAACAAATTAAACATGATTATAAAATAAGTCCTGACGAAACGATTTATTTTACAAGCTACGATTGGCATGATGAAGATCATCAAACCGTTCAGTTTTTAAGAAGTTATTGCTTACAACAACAAACCGATTATGTAGGAATACAAGATATCGTTGTTGCAGATGATGGAATATACACTCCGGCAGGCGATAAAATTAAATACTTATATCGTTTATATCCAATTGAATATTTAGTTGCAGATACTGATAAAAATGGTAAAAGAATTGGTCTACAATTTTTAGATCATATCGCACAAGGAAGGGTGCAAATTATTAACCCACCGGCTGCTTTTGTTATGCAAAATAAAGGTATGCTCGCATTAATTTGGCAACTTTATGAAGATCAAGTTTTCTTTGACAAAGAAGAGCGAGAGATCATTAAGAAATACTTCCTTCCAACGTATTTTACAAATAAACGATTTTTAGAAAGAAAAGAATCTTATGTTTCAAAACCATTATTTGGCCGCGAAGGTGGCGGAGTATCTATTTATGACAATGATGAACTATTAGCTGAAGATCAAACAGAGTATTATTTTGAACAACGGAAAATATATCAGCAATACGTAGACATGCCTGACTATACGATTGATACGTGGGATGGACCGTATACTGGTAAACTACTTATCGGTTCTCACTGTATTAGCGGAAGAGCAGCGGGACTGTTTTTACGTGTGGGAGAAAAAATAACAGGGAATTTATCGATGTTTATTGGGGTGACGATCGAAGGATAATATACAGAGAAAGGGTAAAGAACGTATCCGTATGGTAGTTGACGAGAATGATATTCCACGTATGGAGTTTTTAGATGTTGAATAAAGTGTAAATGTAATATATCGGTGAATAATATATTAAGGAGCTCGACTCTCAATGGCAAGAAAACTATTAACACAAAGGTTCCCTATTTTAATTCCTATCAGAATAAGACAACGCAGGTTATTAAAAAAGATACGTGATCGTCTTGAAGGGCATAAATTTCCAAAAACATTTGAACAAGACCCATTACCTTACAGAATTTATATATATCCTGGTTAAAAAATCGACATATCTACACATTGAATGCGACTTAAAATTTGTTTCGTATTGATTTGTACATCCTGTACAAATATTTCTATAGCTTGTATCAATTGTAATTCTGTTCCATGATAGCAATTTGCTACAACTCGCTCTTTCAATAACTTCCAAATACGCTCCATCAAATTCAAATTTGGAGAATATGGTGGTAAGAACAGTAATGTTAAGTTGTCTTCATGTTGTTTAAGAAAATCCTTTAACACTATCGCATGATGATAACGTGCATTATCTAATACCAGTATGATGTGTTTGTTAGGATACTCTTGTATTACATAAGTAAGGAATGTTTGAAATGTTTGTGCGTTACATGTAGTTGCAGGTAAACAAAGCACCTTTCCAGTATCTACATCAACTGTTCCAAACACAGAAGTAGTAGCGCATTTTCCATATACAGGAACTTTCTTTTGTTTTCCTTTTTCAAACCATGTGGCATGAAGAGTAGGTTGATTCTTGAAATGACACTCATCTTGATATAAAAGGACAGTATTTGGAGTCATCAAATTTCTTTTATTACTTGGATTTGTTTTTGAAATCGTTGTTGTTTCTGTTTATCCGCTTTTTTTAGCACATAAGTAGCACGTGTATAAGATAGTTTCAGACGATGTAGCATGGTTCGAATGCTTTCACGAGATAAATCTACATCGAATTTTTGTTGAATCAACAATTGTATCGTTCTTGTATTCCAGAAAGAATCTTGGGATATATCTAACTCCGTAGGAGTTGAATGTAAAACCAATTCTTTCAATTCTTGTTGGTGTGTGGCCCGCAGACGAGGTTGTTTACCGGGGATCGGTTTACGAGCTAGTAGCTCTTCTATACCACCTTTTTCAAATTTAATGATATAACTGGATACACTTTGACGATGGATGCCTAAAATTTTAGCTACTTCTATAGCCATATAGCCTTCCATAATCATTCGAACAGCAATGATCCTACGTTGATTGGAAGCTTTTTTTCTTTTTTTCTAATTTCCGTAAATCGATTGGGGATAGATTATGCGTATGTTGAATTTGTAAACCTTTAGGCATCTCCGTACACTCCAGTTTTTTATTACACAGCATGGGATATGTAGATACGATTTATACATGATGAATTTTTATCTAGGATATATATATAAGCATAAATCTTTGCTTATTAGAAAATTAGGTGATACGGATATACAGCTGCAATACAATAAAATTACTAATCTAAAATTAGCTATAAGCAAAATACACAAGATTATAATTAAACCAGGAGAAACATTTTCTTTTTGGCATCTTGTAGGTGATTCCAGTGAAAAGGCTGGATATAAAGAGGGAATCATTTTAATGAATGGCGAAGCGATTAAAGGAGTAGGTGGTGGTCTCTGTCAGTTAGGGAATCTTCTCTACTGGATGTTTCTTCATTCAGAGTTGGAAACAGTGGAGAGGTATCGCCATAGTTTTGATCCATTCCCTGACTATGGACGTGTGATTCCATTTGGAACAGGCGCTACTTTGATGAATGGTATTATTGACCTGAAATTAAGGAACAATTCAAATCTTTGCTACCAAGTTAATTTACATATTGACGAGGAGTACATATATGGAGAAATTAGGGCATCTCAGTATCCTCCATATACGTATTCTATTGTTGAAGAGGATCATCGTTTTGTAAAAAAAGTAGACGGTCAAGTATATAGGCAAAATAAAGTTTATAAAAAAATAGTAGATCGTGTCACGGGTAACTTAGTTGACAAGGAACTAATCATAGAAAATGATTGCCTAGTAAAATATGAAGTAGGTGATGAAAAAATAGTGGGTTCTGTATAAGTAAATATCTTCACTTAAGATACGTGAAAAAACTATGTAAATCATAAATTTTTCCAAGGAAAATATAAGAGGTCGCATGTAATTAGTATGCAGTATTTCACACATCGAAATAGAAGGAGCCCTAGTATAGAACTGTAAAGTCAGTTATTCTAGGGTTTTATGTATTGTGTTTGGATTTAGGAATGAAATAAGTATTTTTGTTATTATACTTAGTTAATTTTACAGTAGATCGGACGATTATGTTAAAAATTAAGAAAAATATGATAATATATGTATGTATTAGTTTAAAGCAAAATGGGGGAACAATCGTGAAAATGAATGAAATAGTGGCGAGTACACAACTTCCAAATACAATCGAAACAATTACAAATGATTTAAAAGCATTAGGGATAGAAAAAGGAATGACAGTTATTGTGCATTCATCATTAAGTTCGATCGGTTGGATATCTGGTGGGGCAGTTGCGGTAGTAGAAGCCTTAATGAAAGTTATTACAGAAGAAGGAACGATAATTATGCCAACCCAATCTTCAGATTTATCCGATCCAAAACACTGGGCAAGACCACCTGTACCAGAAGACTGGTGGCAAATTATCCGGGATAATGTCCCCGCATTTGACCCACGTATAACACCAACAAGGGCAATGGGAAAAGTAGTTGAATGTTTTCGTACATATCCGAATGTATTGCGCAGTAATCATCCGCTAAGTAGTTTTGCAGCATGGGGGAAACATGCTGAGGAAATTATAGCGAATCATTCACTTTCCATAAGTTTTGGGGAAGAATCGCCCTTACGAAAAATATATGATTTAGATGGATACATATTATTACTTGGTGTCGGATACGACTCCAATACGTCCATACATTTATCTGAGGTACGTACAGGTGCACGCGAGTTAATAAAGGTAGGAGCGCCTATTATAGAAGAAGGTGTAAGAGTATGGAAAGAGTTCGTTGAAATGGATTACGATTCTGACACGTTTGTAGAAATCGGAGTTGAATACGAACAGAAAGGAACAGTTACGCGTGGGAAGATAGGGAATGCGACGTGCCGTTTTATGAGACAACGCGATGCAGTTGACTTTGGAACAGAGTGGTTTCGTGCGAAAAATCAGTAAGGGATGGTTAAGATGAAGGGGAAAAAAGTATTAATTACGAGCGGCGGTTGCCTAGAAAAATGGGATCAAGTACGTGGACATACAAATTTAGCAAAAGGTACAATTGGAAGAATTATTGCAGAAGAGCTAATGACAAAAGGAGCAAATGTAATATATTTGCATGGCTATTTCGCTGAGAAGCCAATGGATGTAAATGACCAATTAGAATTGCACCCATTTGAGGGGATTATTGATTTACAAGATAAGATGAAAAGTATTATTACACATGAAAAAGTTGATGCGGTTATTATGGCTGCTGCTGGCTCAGATTGGGTTGTCGAAAAGATTTGTGATCAAGATGGAAATATTCTTAATATGAACGGAAAGATTTCAAGTGACATCGCTCCAATTATTCATTTTAAAAAAGCACCAAAAGTATTAAAACAAATAAAGAGTTGGGATCCAGAAACGATACTCGTTGGCTTTAAACTGGAAAGTGACGTGAATGAAGCAGAACTTATTGAAAGAGCAAGCAAAAGGATGGAAGATGCGAAAGCAAGTATAATGATAGCGAACTCACCGCATTCTTTATATTCTCGCGGCGCTGTACATCATGTTATCGGACAAGAGGGCAATGTGAAGTTATGTAATGGGAAAGATGAAACTGCAAAAGAAATTATCAATATGTTAGAGCATTTATATAATCGTATCACTTCTATGTAAATTTAAGCTTTTAGAAAGAGATGCAGTCGCATAGTATGTAATGGAGTTAATATTAAATTAGTGAGGGAACTTCTCCCTTACTGATTATTAAATCGAATCAACGGAATAGGCTATTAGCTGCTCGTAAATGTGTAATACATGTTATATGCATAATGAACATTTTGTGAGGAGTGGATTTTATGGAACATTTATTGAAGCAAGCTATTAAACTTAGAAATGAAAAGAAATATGCACAGTCTAAAGAGATACTTATAGGGTTAACAAATTTTACGAGAGATGCAGAAGTACTATATCAATGCGCCTGGATACATGATGTAATGGGTCTTGAAACGGAGGCTGTTCCGTATTATGAACAGGCAATCGCGAACGGACTTGATGGTGAATCTCTTTGCGGTGCGTATATCGGTCTTGGCAGTACGTATCGTTGTATAGGGGAGTATGATAAAGCGATTACTGTATTAGAAGCAGGGATAAAGAAGTTCCCGGAAAATGACGTGATGAAAGTGTTTTTATCACTAGCAAAATATAACGTAAACGATCATGAATCCGCGATGAAATTATTGCTGGAAGCGGTCGTAAAAGTAGAGGAAGTAAAAGAATTTGAACGTGCCATTTTATTTTATAAAGACCATTTAAATGAGGTTTTTGAATAGAGGTGTGAACGTATGAATGTCACCATATCTCGGAAGAGAATGGGTGTTTGGTTTGGGCTTGTATCATTAATTATGTTGTCAAACTATTTATTGTATGCCCTTCCAATTGTACCAGCTGCTCCGAAAGAAGTAGTGCTTGGTTCGTTATTAGATTTTATGTTTGTAATTCCAGTCATCACATATTTCTTTATTATACGAAAAAGGTATTCGTTAACGTATATGTTTCCGGTAGTTATAGCAGGATACGTGTTCGCAAGATTTATAATTCCTAGTGATTATTTACAAGCTTTTTCATTTGTTTCGTATGTAATAGTTGCTGGAGAAATTTTGTTCGTATGTTTTGAACTGCTTCTGATATATAAAATTATTAGAGTTCTACCTAAAATAATAAAACGATATAAAGAATATAGAAGTGAGTATTCTTCATTTTCTTATGCGATTGATCAAGCATTTGATGATACTATGAAAAGAAGTAAGTCAGTAAATATCATTCTTACTGAGTGTAAATTATTCTATTATGCTTTTTTATCGTGGCGTGTAAAAGCATCAGAAAGTGAATTCACATACTCATATCATAAAAAGACCGGTGCAATAGGTGTTTATATCATGATTATTCATGCAACTGTAATTGAAAGTATCGGTTTTCATTATTTACTTCATCAATGGAATCCAGTCATAGCTTGGATTTTACTTATTTTAAACATATATGCGATGTTTTATTTTTTAGCTGAAATACAAGCGATGCGTAAAAATCCAATTATCGTTGCAGAAGAAAAAGTAATTATTCAAATTGGATTAGGAAAGAAAATCGTTATACCATTTGCACAAATTGATAACATTGCATTTTATAAAGGTGAACTTTTAAAGAAAGAAGAAGAGAAAGAGGTTCTTGATGCAACTGTTATGGAATTTATAAAGGAACCTGCAACTTTTGAAATAACGTTAAAAGAGCCAATTAAAGCGCAGTTGTTATATGGATTTTCTAAAACAGTGAGTCGTGTGCATTTAAATGTGGATGAGGAAAGAAAATTTTATGATGCGGTTACTGAAAGGTTAAAACATATGAATGGTGGATAGTGAAAAACTCCTTCTAAATAAGAAGGAGTTTTATTGTGTAATTGTAGACCGTACACTTCTTTATCGCTATATAAACGGATATAATTAAGACTAGAAATAGCATAAGGGGAAACAAAAAATGAATAAATTACGAACGCCTAAAAGTGAAATTACAGAAAGAAAAATTCGGTATGACTCAACAATAATAGATCACAATTGCTTAATACTTGAAAAGAAATCTCAAAGTATCATGTTATTTCATGAGGTTCAGTATTCATTTGCGATGAATACAAATGATTCGAGTTTAACAATCCCAAAAGGAAGTTACACCATTGCATACTACTGGGAAAATCGTCCGTACAATTTATATATATGGAGAGATAAGAACGGAATGTATTTAGGCGCTTATTTTAATATTGTAAAAAATACGCACATAACAGACGAACTAGTGTCATTTGAAGACTTAATTATTGATATTTTGGTACTTCCAAGTGGAGAATACTATATATTAGATGAAGATGAATTACCTGAGCCCTTAAAGAATTTTGAAGGTGGCTATGTGGATGAAGCTCTTTATGTTTTAAAGGAAATAATTCAAAAGTCGCTTCCTCAAATGATTGTAGAGACAGAAATGGTGCAGCTAAAATAACGTTTAATCGATTTGAAAAGAAAATACGTGTTTAATGAGAATGAGTAGTCTCAAGTTATATGATCTAACTTTTTTGATAAATCTAAGGTTAGAAGCATATTTCTTGGGATTACTCTTTTTTTGTAGGAATTTTGTTGCTTAGTTTCTAAATTGATTTTTAAATTTATCAAATGAGATTGACTGAATCAAGTTCAGTCGTTTATGATTGAATCAGATTCAGTCGTGGTAAAAAACATAGTAGGAGATGACGTATGAAAAGAATATCAAAAGAACCAGATATAAGACGCCAAGAGTTAATGGATATTGGTTTTGAACTATATATGAAAAATGGTATGGGAGGATTTAGCATTAAAGATGTTGTGAATCGTGCGGGTGTAGCAACAGGGCTGTTTTACTATTACTTTAAATCTAAAGAAGATTTTGTTGATGAGACTTTAAATAGCTTCATTGTGAAAAATATGGAGTTAATCGAAGAAATACTTATTTCAAATGAACGGTCTGTAATACAGAAGATGAAAGATTCTCTAGATATATTTTGGACATTTATTGAAAAATTAGCACCCTATAAAAATATGAGTTCGTTTCAGACGGAACAACATTTTCAACTGGAACAGAAATTATTCACACGAATGCAACCATTAATTCGACAAGTAATTGAAGAAGGAGTGAAAACGGGGATTTTTTATACTGACAACTCATTATTAGCTTCTGGATTTATTTTATACGGTCTTAGCAGTATTGCCCATTCAGAAGTAAAATTGAGTCTAGATACGAAGCAAGAAATGGTTAATTTAGTATTAACTACACTACGATACGATCAAAAAGAAGGTGAATATATATGAAGATTATTATCGATGGAAACAATATTTCGCAAGAGAAACTTACAAAATGGAAAAGAGAACGTATTAAAAAAGCATTAAATACATTAGGACATAAAGAGCCTGAAATAAATGATACAGGCGCCATGATAAAAAAGCTAACGGAAGTAAAGATTGAATATTCATATAATGAGATGTATGATAAGTTGAAATCAAAACTTAGATTAAGTGGAATAGGTATGCGTATTTGTTCTGTTTTATCTGGCGATAGACGAAAATTTTCAAAAACAAGTATCTATTTAGACGGGATTACAGCAGAAGAAGCTATAAATGGAATTGATAGTTTTATGCTTGAACAATCACGTGAAAATAATCAAGTGAATTTATCAGCTTGTCCTGATCACTATGTACTAAGACCCTTTGAGGAAAATGAATTAGAGGTTATCGAAACTACAGGTAATTCTCCGTTCCCGGTTCAATTTTTCATTGTTTTTGGTGACGAAACGGGATTAAAAACACCTAGAGATAAGTCTTATCAATACCAATCAACAGGTGTTGCACGTATGAAAGATGGTACTATTATTGGTGGAGTTCGACATCAATTTAAAGATACTGATACTGGGATAGAAGTACGTCTAGTTGTTGAGTTCCCAGCACTTTGTCCTAATAGCCTTATTAAATCACATCAAATGCATTTAGCATGTGAGTTTTCTTATTGGTTACAGCGGATTAAGGACCATGAAAAATAGTAAGTGAAAAATACCTTTCAAATAAATAAATATACTATTTTTATGAATATAAATCGAACTGTATTTCGAACAAACAGTAACGATGTTCAAACGAATCATATGTGTCTTTTAATAAAATCTAGTTAACTCATCGGAAATACCTTTGGTTTTTTTATTATATAAAAACCGAATTTATTCATTTATATGAATCAGTTCAAGGAGGGGGAAGAAGTGGCAGAACTGTTATTCCCTTTATTAAAAGACGAGAAGCAACAAGAAAATAAAATCGTTGGTGAAATGATAGCTGATGCATATGCTTTAAAAAAATAGTGAGAAATAAAAAACTCGCAATTTTTTAAGCTTGCGGGTTTTCATCGTAAACAATTAATAAATATGGTAAAATTAAGAGGTAACTTATGGTACGGTTGGTTGTTCAATTATCACTTCTCCAAAGTAGGAGGGGGGTGATAATTCGTGAGTGAAATTGCGTTGCTGCTGCAAGGTGGACTGTTTCTCGTTGCATTGTTAACGTTTATTGTCGTCTTAATTGACAAGCTCAAAAAATAACAACCCACCTATGCCGATAGAAAGTGGGTTGTTGTGTTTGTACGAAACAAATAGGATAAATGAACAATCCAATCTGCTAAGTTACGTGGACTAGTGTGTAGCCGCACACTAGTCTTTTTTATTTATATACAGTTTTTAATTGTTTTATGTGTTTGTATTGTTCTTGTCATACTCATTATAACACAGTGTCTTTTCATGAAGAAAGGAGACCGTATGTTCTGGTGGCAATTAAATAGAACGTGTAGTTTCTTTAAATAGCCCATCCATATACTGTTTTAAACTTTCCACAAAAAATCCTTTTTTGTCTACATTATTTACGCCGACAATTGGTGATGGAAGATTGTATCTCTTTTCTGATAAATGAACAACAACATCAAAAATATCAAATAGGCGAATGAAGCAGAATAAACCGTCTTTATCACTAAGTAAAATAAAGTAATGGTTTTCGCTCGTTGTATTTAATGTATTCCATAAAGAACTTTTGCTTAAGTCACGAACGATACTCTTTTCCTTTAATTCCATGAAATCGGCATTTAATAGAATGTTAGAAATATCAATCGCGTCTGAATCGTCAAAGTAACCATCAATTGTTTGGACAGCAAAAGTATAGGCCATTTTTTAATACACTCATTTTATATTTACGGTTATCTAAAAGCAATTCACGTTGAATAGAACTAGCTACTTTTGTTACGCGCTCTTCTTTCCAAATTTCATTATGTAATGAAATATCGTGCTTTTTACATAGTTTCATAATTAATGCATTGGAATAAAGTATTTCATCACTTACTTCGACAAGATCCGTTTCAGCGGCCGCCAGCTCCTCACCATGTTCATTCGTATAGAGAGGGGAGTCGATTTGTTTTTTCATTTGCTCAATCTTATATTGACTTAGCTTATGCCTAATTAAAGGACGGTCAACATTTGTTGTCATGTGTTCTTGACAGGAATCACAAATGGAGTTTGTGAAATAATATCCACATAATATCTCTGGTATGACATATTGTTCACTAAGTTCTTTCGTATCTTTTCTGCAAATGATGCATTGGGTCATATTTATCACCTTTACCTACAAATTTGTATGTAATCTCATTGTAGTGTATTTAAAGGTATTTTGGAATATTGTAAAGGAAAATATTATGTGAAATTCATGTTTATTTTGGTACAATGAAAAGAAGTGCTAGTTTAAAGGAGGATGTTTTTTTGAAATCGAAAGTGCACTTTTGGACATTAGAAGTGCTGATGGTTGTAGGAATTATATTTATTTGCACAAAAATATCGTTTCTATTTCAACCGATTGGTATCTTCATATCAACATTATTTTTCCCAATTTTAATCGCGTTATTTTTATACTTCATTTTTAACCCATTGTTAGTCTTTTTGGAGAATAAAAAAGTACCGAGAGGTTTAGCGATTTTACTACTGTATCTTTTTATCATTACATTAACTGGAGTTGCTATTGGAGTAGTTGTTCCAACTATCTCACAGCAGCTAATGGATTTAGTGAAAAACATGCCGACTTATATAAAAGAGGGAAAAGTATACATACAAGATCTATCCCATCATAGATTATTTGAATGGCTATCTACACAAAACTACGTTTCCATTGAGACAATTGAGAAAAATGCAATTGAATACTTAAAGGAAATACCAAACACACTTACGTCGAGTGCAACGGCTTTATTTGGTATTATCACGAACGTGGCATTAGTTATTTTTACAGTACCATTTATTTTATTTTATATGTTTAAAGATGGACATGCATTTCCAGGAAAAGCCGTTAGTGTATTACCAGAGTCTTACCGTGAAGAAGGACTTCGTATCATAAAGGAAACGAACGAAACATTATCTGCATATATTCAAGGGCAAGCGCTCGTTTGTATGTTTATTGGTGCCTTTACATTTACTGGTTATTTAATCATCGGTTTACCGTATGCTTTCGTTTTAGGGATTATCGCAGCACTTACAAACATTATTCCAAATTTGGGCCCATTTATCGGAGCAGCACCAGCTGTTATTGTAGGTCTATTCGTTTCTCCGATGCAAGCTCTGTACGTAATTATTATTGTAACAATTGTACAGCAGTTTGAAAGTAACATCATATCTCCACGTATTATGAGCTCGAAATTAAACATTCATCCGTTAACGATTATTATCCTTATTTTAGGGGTAGGTAACTTTGCTGGAATTATCGGAATGATTTTAGCGGTGCCTGTTTATGCGGTAACGAAAACAGTTGTTTCGAACTTAGTGAGATTGTTTAAAACGAAACGAAGTAATCGGAAATAGAAAAAATTAGGGAAGATACACCGCTGAAAAAGTGGTGTATCTTTTCAAATTTTTAGAGTGTATGAAATGCGTATTATTATATATTTTTTACACATCAAATTAACTGCAACGCATGTATAAAGTATTCCTGTTAAACTACGTGGAATCCCTCTGAACTATCCAAATCATTTCTTTGCACCGCGTTATTAACATCATAATCGACTCCTTTCGTTTCTAATATAATTTCAAATAATTATAGATGAGTGTAGTACTTGCTTCTACGATCACGAATTTCATCTATAATCTTTTTATAATGTTGCTCTTGTTTAATTTCATTTTCAGATATAGTTTCTTTTTGAATCGTAATGGTTAAAAAGAAAAGGTGAAACTTCATACATGAATTCCTCCTTTCAAATCGGAATTACAGGTGACTACAGTAATGACTTTGTCGTTCTTTTACGTTGTCCATAGCCTGTTTAATTTGTTGTTCATGAAGCATATCAGACTTAGAAAATTTATTTTTTTGAATGGTAATCGTTAAATAGAATACTTTGAATTTCATTGGCTTATTGCCCCTTTATCATTTATTTAGTAAAGACGATTGTAATAAGAGGACTGTCGTTCTTTTACTTCGTCCATAATATTTTTAATTTGTTGTTCACGAGAAATTTCATCTTTTGAAAGTTTACGTTTTTGAATGGTGATAGTTAAAAAGAAAGCTTTAAATTTCATTAGGATATTACCCCTTTATAAGTTATTTAGTAAAGACGACTGTAAAATGAGGACTGACGCTCTTTTACTTCGTCCATAATATTTTTGATATGTTGTTCACGAGAAATTTCATGTTTTGAAAGTTTACGTTTTTGAATGGTAATCGTTAAAAAGAAAGCTTTAAATTTCATTAGGATATTACCCCTTTATAAGTTATTTAGTAAAGACGGTTGTAATAAGAGGACTGTCGTTCTTTTACTTC
>NZ_ALBR01000032.1:0-7266 GCF_002081505.1 Bacillus sp. CDB3
AAAGTGAAAATTTTTAATTTTGATTAAAATGCGTATATTTCAAAGGGTTTTTTAAAGGATACATTGTATGGATTGGATAATAAATAGAACGTGGGGGTGTCTAATGAAGTATATGAATAGAATGGCAGGTGTTATGCTAACAATTTTATTAGTTATTACTGCTTGTTCTAATGGGGAGCAAATAAAAGAAATATCACATATTGAACCTGGGGCTTTTAAAAAATATACGGGGACATACGTTGGAAATAATTCCGACGTTATTGCGATTGTTACAAACTTACCTGGTGGTGAAACAGTTCAAAGTTTAAATTTAGAAAATGAAAATATTAAAGTAGAATATGGTGCAAAAGAGAATGGAAATCTTACAGAAGAAATGATTGAGACGTATTGGTTTGATGGGAAGGATACGATGAAGAAGAATTTTCTCTTTAATGCTATTTATCTTGCAGTTTTAGTACCAAATGCGAAAGGGTATGAGTTTCAGGTTGAAAATCAAAGTTTTGCATTGAAGAGAGAAGAACTTTTACCCATACTTTATAAAAAATTTAATGATTTGCCAAAGGATGATCTTATATGGGATAAGGGAATCGTAATGAACTTCTTTTACGGTAATCAAGAAAAAATAGAAAAGCTAGTTAATAATAAAGATTTTCGGAAACAATTTTTTAATGAACATCCTGTGCGGGGATCTAAGTGATATGGAGGAAGATGGGGTTATTTCACGATTGAAAATACGAACATTTTTTAAAGGGAGTCATTCATTATCGAATGATTCTTTTTTTGATGAAAATTATGGAAAAAATCAAAACGACGTGCTATGGTTAGTTACATAAGTAATGAACCTATGAACCTAAGGTGGTGAAATCGTGAAACCTACTCTAGAACAAAATAAGTTAATATACATACAAATTGCAGAAACCATTGAATCTGATATTTTAAAAGACATATTGCTTGAAGAAGAACAAGTTCCATCGACAAATCAATTTGCGAAGATGTTGCAAATTAATCCGGCTACAGCTGCAAAAGGAGTAAATCTACTAGTAGATGAGGGGATTTTATATAAAAAGAGAGGGATCGGGATGTTTGTTGCAAAGGGAGCAAAAGAAGTCGTACTAAAAAAAAGACAAAATACTTTTATGACCGAGTATTTACCTAAAGTGTGGGAAGAAGCAAAAGTACTAGAAATATCAAAAGACGAATTGATGGACATGATACACAAAATTACGAAGGAGGGGAAAGAGTAATGTTTGCACTTGAAACGAAAGATTTAACGAAAAAATATAAAAAGAAACTAGCTGTAAATGAAGTAACAATTTCATTGGAAGAACATAAAATATATGGTTTGCTTGGAAGAAACGGAGCGGGGAAAACAACATTATTAAACCTTCTTGCTGGTCAAATTATTTCAAGTAGTGGAAGCGTAGCTGTATTTGGCGAAAATGTATTTGAAAATAGTAAAGCGATGCAAAATATTTGTTTTGTTAAAGTGAAAGAAGCTGCATATCTAAATAATAAAGTTAAAGAGATTTTTAATTTCTGTAACATGTTTTATAAAAACTGGGATCAAGAGTTTGCTGAAGAACTTGCTAGGAAATTTCAACTTAATTTGAAAGAAAAATACCATAAATTATCACACGGAATGCAAACAGTCGTAGGAATTATTCAAGGACTAGCAAGTAGGGCACCAATTACTATTTTTGATGAGCCGACTACCGGTTTAGATGCAGCACATCGAGAGTTGTTTTATAGTTTGCTATTAGAAGATTACGGTGAGTATCCCCGAACAATTATATTATCAACACATTTAGTAGAAGAAGTAACCCATGTAATTGAAGATGTAATCATCATAAAAGAAGGAAGACTAGTTGTTCAATCATCAGTGGAAGATATATTACAACAGGGGCATATAATTTCAGGACAAAAAGATAAAGTAGATGCATTTTCGATTAATAAAAAAGTTATAAATCGAGAAGTTTATGGAAATAAGGGCATTGCTGTTATATGGGAAGAACTTACTAATGAAGATTATTACTCTCTTGAAAAAGAAGAATTAGAAGTTGATAAAATTACATTACAAAAACTATTTATTCACATAACTGGTGGTGAAGTGAAATGACGATGTTAATGAAGCAGTTGAAGTTACATATAAATTTTCATTATAATGCATTTATTATATTTTGGATTGCAGCATTACTTATAAAAGGAATAACAAGTGCAATGGATTTAAAAGGAATAAAGGAAGGATTTTTACAACATATTTTAAGTAATCCTTCGATTGTAATTATATTTTTTATAGTAGTAAGCTCTTTCATTATACAGGATGATCTGTTTCGTTTAGCTGTTTCGTTTGGAGTAACGAGGTTAGAGTTTTTCATTGGATCAGTTTTCTATATTATATTACAGGCTGCGGCTTTCTCATTCCTTCAAGTGATTCTTTTACAAAATACATTGTACAGTACAACAAATACTAGTCTAGGAGAACACTCAGTAGAACAGTTTATTGTACAACTATTATTGTATGTTACAATAGCAACTTTCTTTCAAGTAGCAGTAGTAATTAAGAAACGGTTTAAGTGGATTGGTCTTATGGTAGGAGGAACACTTTTTATATCATTGAATAGTGTGCTTTATGGTGAAGTAGGAATACAGGATTTAAATTCTACATCTAATCTATCTTTAATAGATATTCCATATTTTACTGTCATTTCAATTGGATTAACTGTCGTCTATATCGTGACTAGCGGTATATTCATTCGAAAAGTATCATTTGAGTAAACGATTTAAAGTGTAATTAAATATATACTTTGGGAGAGGAGGAAAAATAAATGGGAGATACATCTTCACTAATAACAGTCTTTTTATGTGTTGCACTGTTAATATTTTGGCGTCGTTTTCGCTCTATGTATAAGCCGATAAAGGGAGAGGGAAAACGTATTTTGTGGCCATTACTATTTTTAATACCGGGTATTTTATTGTTTTTTGGTCCAGTACATCCAGCTATATTACAAGTAACTATAGCAATAATAATTGGGGTTCTTTTCGCAATCCCACTTATATTTTTAACAAGCTATGAGCGAAGAGAAGACGGAAACATTTATACGAAAAAAAGTGCTGCCTTTTTAATTACTTTTATCGGAATTGTTATTTTAAGATATAGTTCAAGACAATATATTGTTGGCTTAGCTCCGCAAACAATTGGTTTATTATTTTACGTCGTTGCAATATCATATATTATTCCGTGGAGAATTGCTTGTTATATAAAGTTCAGGAAAGTTTGGCGGGAAAATAATAATCATGCTATATGAAAACTTCTCATTTGAGAAGTTTTTTATTTTTCTATGTAAGTGAAATAACTTGTTGAAGTGCAAGCTACCATGCAATGTGATAAATATAAAAAAATTGAGGAGAGTGGGGGGATATAAAAATGCGTACAATTTTACTTTTTCTAAATAACATGTCTACTGATGAGATAGAAAGTATTCGAGAAATACACGATCCTTTATTTGGTTTAATTCCTCCTCACATAACAA
This sequence comes from Bacillus sp. CDB3, assembly GCF_002081505.1. NCBI lineage: Bacteria > Bacillati > Bacillota > Bacilli > Caryophanales > Bacillaceae > Bacillus > Bacillus sp. CDB3. The sequence goes on from NZ_ALBR01000032.1 coordinate 3,531, forward strand.
TTGTATTTCCTTTTGAAAGTAATATTTCAAATGATGAATTGAAATCACATATTTCGAATCTGGCAAAAGGGATAGGTACAATTGAGATTAAGTTTGCAAGTGGTGTAACTAGTATAGGAGACTATTTATTTTTAGAAATTGAGCAAGGAAAAGAACAAATAGCAGAGCTACATGATAAATTATATACAGGACCATTACTACCACTTTTGAGAATAGACATTCCGTGCATACCCCATGTAACAGTCGGAAGAAAAGAAAGCTCGCAGTTAGCTACTGAACTAGCAAGGGATCTTCCTTGTTTTCATAAGAAGCTACACTGTGTAATCGATAGAATTAGTGTGGAACGTATTGGGGAGAACGGAGAATCAATTATTGAATTTGAAGTACCATTATAAAAAAGCTGACAAAAGTCAGCTTTTTTATTTCGTACCATGAAGTAAAGCACCAATCGCACCACTATAACCGCCGTCTCGTAAAAAGACTGGTATTTTGTTTTGATATTCTGTATAGCTATTAATAATATTTTGAAGATGTACGTTATTACATAGAGTAGAACCGATGTAAATGATATGGTCAATATTTTTCGCTTCGGCGAATTGAAGACTTAATGCTGTGACGACTTCACCGACAAGTCCTTGAACGGTAGCTAGTACATCTGAACTACTATAATTTGAGTCTGTAATGGTCGCTTTTCCAAAATTGCTAGCAGTTAAGTTGTTATCAATAGGGGAGAGAATACCGCCATAAATATCTCCAACCGTAATATCTAGACTTTTTCTTGATCCTATATTCGTAAGTGGTAGCACATCTTCAAAATGATCTATATTTGTTAATAGTTTTGAAAGACCCATAATTGTTCCGCCGCCAACTCCAGTTCCACCAGCGCGAATGTATTGTTTGTCGTGAACGTAGTGAATGGAAGTACCTGTACCGATATTTGTTAGGACAAAGTTCTGTAAAGCACGTTTTTCTTCTTTTAGTATGAAGCGTACTCCCCCTAATGTAGCTTCGAACTCGTTTAATCCTACTATTTTAAATGAACCTGAAAGTAGTTCTTCTAACTGTTTAGCTTTGCCACCTGTAATGCATAACTGTGTAATTGAATTATGATTTTGAAGCCATTCTTTAACTCTTTCTTGTTCATATGAATAAAATTTTTCGAAACATAGTTCTTTCTCCAAGTTAAAGTAAGCAATCTTCGTTAATGTTCCCCCAGCATCAATACCAACAACATTCCGCATTTTCCTACTCCTTACTATGTAATCTGTTTAATCAGCTTGATATATTAATAGCTTTTCAATGGTAACAATTGATTGACCGTTTACAGAGGCAATTCCTTTCCCAAGTATAAAACCGCGTCTGTTACGTGTTAATTCATAATGTAAGTCAAGTTTGTCACCGGGATACGCATTTGCATGAAATTCCACCCCATCTAATGAGGAGAGGAAACCTAGTCCTTCAGATCCACCTGTACTCACAAAGGCACTAAGTTGCGCTAGTGCTTCTACAATTAACATATGAGGCATATAGTTTTGATTGTTATTAATAAACCACTCATTATTTGTAATCAGTTTGTATCCTGTAGCTGATTGAGATTCTGTAATGCTTGTAATTTTATCGATCATTAAAAATGGATAGCTATGGGGAAGAGTATCTTTAATATTCATATCGTACCTCCAGGAATAATAATACCCCTGCTAAAGTTAAGCAGGGGAGTTATTATTAATTTTCAACTAATTCCGCTACTTTTTCAATAGAGAAAATACCACTATTTTTAATGTTTTCAACTGCTTCTTGCAATACTACTTTATCTTGAACTAGTGCAATACGTACAAAGCCTTCGCCGTGAGGACCAAATGCATGACCTGGTGTGACAACGACATTCGCACGATCCATAAGTGCATAAGCAAACTCTAGAGAGGTCCATCCTTTCGGGATTTCAGCCCAAACGAACATACTTCCAGCTGGTTTATCGACATTCCAACCAAATTGGCGGAATCCATCTACTAAAGTATCTCTACGTTCTTGGTAAATTCCACGGTTTTTCTCGCAAAACGAAGCGCCGTGTCGTAATGCAGCGGATGCAGCTTTTTGAATTGGTAAAAACACGCCGTAATCTGTATTAGACTTAAATTGCGTAAGCGCACCGACGATTTCTTCGTTACCAATCATATAACCAATACGGCTACCAGCTAAACTATAACTTTTAGATAAAGAATTAATTTCAACGCCAACTTCTTTTGCGCCAGGTACAGATAAGAAGCTAATTGGCTTTTGGCCATCAAAATAAAATTCAGCATAAGCAAAATCATGGACAACGATAATATTATGTTTTTTCGCGAATGCGATTACCTCTTTAAAGAAATCTTCATGAGCCATTGCTGGAACTGGATTTCCTGGGAAGTTCAAAATCATCATCTTCGCTTTATTGGCAATTTCTTCAGGGATAACTTCTAAGTTAGGTAAGAAATCATTTTCTTTCTTTAATGGCATGTAGTAAGATGTTGCGCCGGCCATTTGAATTCCTGTTTCATAAGCCGTATATCCTGGATCAGGAACTAATATAATATCACCCGGATTTGCAAAAACCATCGGTAAATGAACGAGGCCGTCTTGTGAACCCATTAATAATAAAACTTCTTTTTCAGCATTTAATATAACGTTATGAGTGTTGTTGTAATATTCAGTTACAGCTTCGTGAAATTCTTGTATGCCTGTTAATGTGTATCCATAGCTTTCTTTTTCACTCGCCGTATGTACCATTGCTTCTCTTACGAAATCAGCAGGAGGCATATCGGGATTCCCGATACTTAAATCAATCATTTTATGACCTGCTGCAATTTTCTCTTTTTTATAGGCCCCTAATTCACTAAATATAGAAGAATGGAATGCTTTCATTCTAGTTGCTAACGTGTAAGTCATCAAAACCCCTCCTAAAAACAGTGTTTTCTTTCTGCGTTTTTAATTATTCTGAAAACACATGTTTACATTTTATCATTTTTTTATGAAAATTAAAACGATTGACAAATTTAGAGGGAGGGATTGGAATAAATGTCATACTTCACAAGGTGGTTATTCTTCCAATTTTTCTAGAAGAGGGTGGCTATATGATAGATCAGCTAACTTAAAAGTTTATTACATATTTCATCTCATATCATTTAAGAGGTTTTGTAGTTTTTGTTAATAAAATCTCGCATGTTTTGAATGAAAAAGAACACGAAAAACATACCTAATATGCCGCTTATCCAATAGTATGAATTTCCTGTAGTGAATTTTTCATAAAATGAAATAGCGTTCCATATGATAAGGGCTACTGAACAAATTGTTGATATAATTAAAGAACTTAAGCTTTTCAAAATAAGCACCTCACAGTAATTTGTTTTATTATATAATTTTACATTCAAATTAAAAGATTTAAAAAGGAAATATATTTTTAGAGGAAGACGTCTAAAATGAAATAACGCAGAAAATACATTCTGCGCTTTTGTAGTACTTGAAAGTTGCTGAATTCTAATAGTTAATTATTTACTTTTTTATATGTACATATTTTCTCAGCATTCATGAAGTATACATTTAATTTATTATCGACAACTTTTATAGATTGATCTGATGTAAACGAGTTACCGTAATCAATGTGATACACGTTAGAGTTTTTACTTAAACAGNCTTTCTTATAAATAACTTCTTTTTTACTTTTTCGTTTGTTAGTGTCGACTCTTCCTTACCTTAACGGTTT
>NZ_ALBR01000033.1:0-100572 GCF_002081505.1 Bacillus sp. CDB3
TATTATCGACAACTTTTATAGATTGATCTGATGTAAACGAGTTACCGTAATCAATGTGATACACGTTAGAGTTTTTTACAAATGATCCTTTATATAAATCTTCTTTTTTATTCGTTGTATGCATCTCTACTAGGTTTTGAACAATTTTTTCTTTCTTTTCTTCTTTTACAACTGTTTCAAATTTATAATATACAGGGCATTCACCTTTTTTATTATCAATGACCTCCCAAGAGCCGTATATATCATTATTGCTACATCCACTAAGTAGAACGACTAATATAGGAAAAATAAATAGAAGCTTTTTCATTGTGTACTCCTTTCTTATTAGTTTTTATAAACGTGCGAATACGATAGGAATATTGTAAAAAATAAAGTTTAAATTTTTATAAAGAATTTTTAAATTTCACATAAAAATTTGGAGAAAGGTGAAATTTTCAAAATAAAAAGGCATGAATCTAGTGTAATGCTAGATTCATGCCTAGTACTCTATCTTATGTTATGTTTTTTTGAGGATAAATGAAGCGGAAAGAAGAATGACAATTCCATTTACAATATATACATTTACAATAACGAAGACTAGGTTAGCTGCTCCCAAACCACCTTTATCGAATATAGAGGTGAATGCTGTAGTAGTCAAAAAGATAATGGGAGTTAACAATAAAAATAGGAAACCTGCAACAATCCTTCTTTTAAAGTTATTTTGAGATAAGGAAATGGCTAAAAAATTAAGGACGCCAAACATGACCAATGAAAAAAGAAGGATAATTAATAATTGGATGCCATCAGACAATTCCACAGCTCCTTTTTGAAAAATCTATAATTTATTTTATTCGAAAGTAGTTGGGGATAATCCTTTAAATATTTGAATTACGTAAAGAAAATAGATTTTAATCCTTGAAATTCAAAAAGAATGGACCCAGTAAAATACGGGATCCATTCTTAAGAAGTATTAGTTTTATAAATTCGCAGATTGTGACGATTGTTTTTCGTATTGTTTCTGCTTAGAAAGGGAAATGGAAATAATTACCAATGAAATGACACCGAAAATTAGAACCATATACTGTAATCCAATCGTATCTAAGAAGAAGCCAGTCCCGAGTAAGACAATTTGGAACATAACTCTTTCAAACATATTACGGAATGAGAAGAGACGTCCGTGATAGCTTTTTTCTACTTTCGTTTGGAAAATTGTCGACATAATAGGGAAGAAGCAACCAACACTAAAACCAAACAAACCAAATGAGGCAAGAGCCATCCATTTTATATCGCTAAAGAACAACGAAAGATGTGCAACAGCGGTACAAAATGCGAAGAAATATAGTAACTTTTCAGGCTTGAAATGATCAGATAAACGTTTAATAACGAATGCACCTAACATAAACGCTACACCTTCAATTGTATATATGAATCCTTTAATCGTCGGATCATGTTGCATTTCGCTAATGTTAATAACCATTAAATTGAATCCAGCTATAAATAAAAGAGGGATAATACTTAATATAAGTGCTTTAAAAGCAATAGGGATTCCTTTTAAAATACGAAATACTTCCATAAAACTATTATCTTTAGCAGATTGTTTACTTGATGTAGCTGATTTTTTGTCTTCAAATTGTAGGAAGAAAGTTGAGAGGAATAATAAAGCGTATGCTGCCATTGAGAAGGCATACATATACTGTAAACTCATTACAACTAAAAGAATTCCACCTAGTGAAGTACCTGCAATACGAGCGATTGTACCGATATTCATATGTACACCGTTCATTTGTAATAGCTCATGTTCATTAACGATGAGTGGGATTACAGATTGTAATGCAGGGAAATAAAAAGCTGCTGAAATTTGAAGTGCAATCATAAAAGCAATCATAAAAGCGATACTTTCATATTGAATAGCGAAAAACATAAAAATAACACTAATAACACGACCAAATCCAGCGTAAAGAAGGACTTTCTTTTTTTCATACTGATCAATTACTCGACCAGCCATTGGACCAACTAGAACGCCAGCTAACAGTCCGATAAATAATATAACTGATTTCATGAAATCAGAAGGGACATATTTTTGCATAAATTCAAGGTTACCAAGAATACCAGGCCATAAACCGAGACCAGCAATAAACTCCCCAATTAATACAATCCAAACGTTTTTATTACGCCACATAATTAAAAACCTCGCAGTCATTTATAATTTAAAAATCGTATATAAAACCTCCTTATTTATCCGTTATTTTTTAACGTGCTTTTTTAGAGTCAGAGTCTATATTACGTGTTTCATTAGTGGATTTCAATTTTTTTGATTTGTAAAAAAATTACTTTGTTAAGTACTGAAATAAGCAATTCAAAATGTAAAAAAACTTATGCTTAAATACCAATTGATAGTAAAGATAAACATAGAAAAAATAAAAAAGCAAGAACGTATATACTACGTCTCGCTTTTCTTAAATACAAAGTTAAACAATAAATTTACTTAGCAACATTTATGATCTTGTCCAATAGCTAAACCGCTAAAAGACAGAGGGCCAACAATGTCTGCACTTGCACCACTAGTAAGGTTTTCTACAGTTAATGAATACTCGTGTGTTCCACAGCCAACATTTTGATCTATAGCTTGAAATGTTTGCGCGTAAAATTGCTCAGAATCTGTAGATTCAATCCCTACTTGAGCGTTGAAGATTTCTGTATTGTCACGGAAAATTCTAAATAATATTTGTGATATACCAGTTATACCTTTAACTCCAACTGTAGCGATTAATTCTACTCGATTATTACGTGAATCTTTTCTTGAAAATTTCAATTTAATATTAGCTAGAATTGCTTTGTTTGGGGAATGGGGAATTGCAAAAGCTGTTTCACCAGTTTTATTTAAAGGTTGAGTAGCTTGGTAATCAATGATATGAGTCATATTCGTCACCTCCTCATATACTAAAATATGAAGGTAACGATAAATTAGCTTGGACAAATACTAGAAGATTTTAAGAGAATTGAAAAATAATGTTGAGTATATGGGGATAATATAAAAGCATCAAGAATAATTCTCAATTATGAGAGTTATTCTTGATGCTTTTCATACTTTAGGCAGAATATTCTTCTTTACGTACTTCGAAGAATTCATTCCGGCGTAAGTAATTAAAAATTTTTTCCGAAACCTCTTCTTCATGAGACACTAAGAATCGATGATCAAAAGCATAGAAAGATTGACCTTTAATTAATTTTACGTAGTATATTTTACACACCTCCTCTAAATTAGGATTTTTAATTGCTTTATATTATGATGACCTATCTGGTTGTTAATAATACTTAAAGTTTCAAAGGGTAGAAGTATAAATTTAAAAATACATTGAAATAGCTTACAAACTTGTAATATTCATGTCACCTTTTCCGATAGTTAAAATAAACCAATATCTTCTATACTACAAATAAGTTACATAAAACTAGGGGGTAGAAAGATGGAGGAAGTAATTGGTGAAGTTTTAGCAGGGATTTGTGAGTTTGTAGTTGAAGTTACTGCGGATGCTATAGGGAATTTAGTGTCCGGAAATGATGAAGAAAAAGAAGTATTATAAAGCTTTGTAAAGAGTTTAAAGACGAATAACGTGTAAAGGCTGATTTCTAAAGGGAAGTCAGCCTTTATATTTTTTACATTATATCAATATTATTTAAATATTCATTTGTTATGATGTTGCTGAAAACAATAAAGGAGCTGATCGATATGAATGTACTGAATTCTGGATTTGATGTATCCAATTCTCGTACGATTGTGGCGAATATAGATGAAAAGGAATATCACTTTATTGTTCGTGAACATCCACTAATAGGAAAAGTTATAGCGCTTTCTGAAAATGGGAAAGAATATGGTTTAATAGATAAGCAAATCGCTAGTAGGGACAGGTTTATTAGATCAGAACTTACTAAGTTGCATCATTTCAACATAGATATACTTTATGATACCCCCAGGATGGATATGGGTTGGTATGGATCAATTTGGATTGTATGCGAGAGAGGCTACTTATAAGGAAGTGGAAGTTCTTATGAAGTTAAAGGAGGATATAAATTTTTTAGACATAAATGTATGTACTCTAATGTAAGAGATGTTTTTCAAGGTTACGGGATAAGTTCTCGTAACCTTTTTGTTTTGTAATTAAAAATGTAAGAGTTATATTTTGGGGATATTAGTACTCTTATACAAGGAATGGAGCCTAAAAGAGGATTTGAAATTATATAAAGAGAACTTATTAATTATATGAATACTTATAGAAAGAAGATGATAAAAATGAGTAAAGAAGAGCTTGTGAAACAACAGTTTGGTAGTAATGCAGAAAAGTATGTGAAAAGTAAAATACATGCAAATGGACCGGATTTACAATATGTAGTTAAGCAAGTTGAAACTCGTCATAATACTCGTCTTCTTGATATTGCTACTGGTGGGGGGCATGTTGCAAATTTGCTAGCCCCAATGTTTAAAGAAGTAGTCGCTCTTGATTTAACAGAAAAAATGTTAGAAAAAGCAAAAGGTTTTATAGAGGGGAACGGGCATGGAAATGTGTCTTTTATAGCAGGAAATGCAGAAAGTTTGCCATTTGCTGAAGAATCCTTTGATACAATTACATGTCGAATTGCAGCACATCACTTTGTTGATCCTTTGCAATTTATTATTGAAGTCAATCGTACGTTAGAAGATAATGGTTTATTTATATTAATTGATAATGTCTCACCAGAAAATAATGAATTTGATACATTTTATAACTTTATCGAAAAGAAGCGAGATCCGAGCCATGAACGAGCTTTGAAAAAAACAGAATGGATTACTTTATTAGAAAAACATGGTTTACAAATGCAATCATGCATTACTTTTGATAAGAAGTTCGATTTTGACTGGTGGTGCGATATGATGGATGTGCCAGTACAAAAGCGCGTAAAGTTAACAGAGTGTATGATGAAAACATCAAATGAAATGCAGGAATTCTTTAAAATCAAATTTGAAAATAATAAAATAGAGTCATTTTATACTGAAATGGCACTGTTCGTATGTAAAAAAAGTTCAACATTAAAAAGATAAATTTCTTGCAGTCTTTCCGAAGTACGTTATACTTAGTACAGAGAAAATGAGAATTGAGGAATAGTAACAATGATTCGTGTACGTATTGAGGGAACTGAGGAAGAGATGATTGAATTTTTGAAGAAAATGCCTGACATTCCTGGATTTGAAAAAACACATATGAGAGAACCGAGAAAAGGGAATAATCCAAAATATGATTCAAGCAAAAATGTACTAGCATATTTATCTTATAAGAAGATTGAAGTCGCCAATAAATAGGCGGCTTTTTTAATTATCTCCGTTTCACCGCCTTGTCTTTTTCGCATAATAATGATAGTAGATTATGCTGGAGAGGGGTGAAAAAAGTTAATAAAAAAATAATTTTTTTCGGAGATTTTGGTATTGATGATGCAGTAGCGTTAATTTATGCGAATAAAACATGCAAATTAGATATTATAGGTATCGTTGCAGAGTATGGTAATGTATCACGGAAAATTGTCACGGAAAATGTTTATTTTTTAGAAAAATACTATGCTACAGAAGTGAAGATTATTGAAGGTGCCAGTAAACCGATGACAGCTGAAGAACCTTTATTTTTCCCTGAAATTCATGGAGATCACGGTTTAGGACCCATCATACCACCGAAAATGAGGATTTGTGGTAGGGAAAATTTTTGTGAATTGAGTAAATTAATTGAGCCTTGTCCAGAAGATATTATTATTGTGGCGACGGGAAGATTAACGACACTTGCAACATTATTTTTATTGTACCCCAATTTAATGAATCGGGTTTGTTCCTATTATATAATGGGCGGTGCTTTTCTATTTCCGGGTAATGTAACACCAGTATCGGAAGCTAATTTTTACGGCGATCCAATTGCGGCGAATATTGTTATGAAATATGCAAAGAACGCTACTATATACCCTTTAAATGTAACACAACGTGCTCTTATTACCCCTAAAATGGTCGATATTATTGATAAAGAAGGTACAGGGCAGGCGAAACTCATTAAACCAATGATTGATTTTTATTACGAGAACTTTTACAAAAAAGAATATCCAGGTATTGGTGGGAGTCCGATTCATGATTTACTTCCGTTTATTTCGTTTATTAATGATGATATTTTTGAATATGAAAAATCGGCAGTTTGGATTAGTACGACGAATGATGTAACGAGAGGTCAAAGTGTTGCGGATTTTAGAAAAATAGCTGAGCCGACAACATTTGATAATCGGCCTGTACAAAGAATTGCGGTCGATTTTAGTTATGAAGCCTTTAAGGAAGAATTTATGAGGACGATATTGAAGCCAGATTGTTCTTAGTGTAGATAAGTATATGAATCTGAGCAGTAAAAGAACAATCTGTACTGAAGGTTATAAATATAAAGTCAGTCCCAAATATCCGGACGTTCTACATTCATTGTCCGCATATAATATAACATTTGTCCTGTATGGACACCTTCATGATATGCAATTCTTAAAAGCATGTCCCCTAAACTTCGAATATAGCCAGTATACCCAAGTTCGGCTAGTTCTGAACGATCGATTTGTATGTTTGTTAAATCCTCTGCTGCTAGAGAGGCAATAAAATTGATGAATTGATTACGAAAAGGCTTAGAAAAATTAAGTTCATCGTCAAGTGTAGTAAATGCTTTTGTTTCAAAAGGAGATTGTACATTTTGAGCCTTGCCATGATTTTTTAATATTTGTAAATAATAGTAATCACATTCTAGTACATGTCTAATCATTTCTTTGCAACTTAGTGCTTCAGTATCTGGTCTCCAATCCAATCGATTTTTTGGGATAGCTGTCCAAACTTTTATACTGCGTCTTCGTATTTCTGATAAATTTAACAATAGTAGGTCAGTGTTATTCAAATGAATCCTCCATTTTAAAGTTATTTTATTTTAACTATAATGAATTTTTAGTTAATTATCGAACATAAGTTCGATACGTGCTGAAATTTGATTCAAAGAATAAATTTACACGGCTTGAATGGTTAGAGAAATATATGATTTCTTTAAGGACGAATAACTTATGAAAAATGTAACATAACTAATGGTAAGCAATTGTTTCTAATTATAATTTTTATTGGTCAATTATAAAGGAGGAAATGATATGATTTGGTCTTTAATAGTCGGTGGTATATTAGGTTGGTTTGCAAGTTTAATTACTGGAAAAGATGTACCGGGCGGTGTAATTGGTAATATTATTGCGGGTATTGTCGGTTCTTGGCTTGGAACAGCGTTACTTGGTAAATTTGGACCTGTTATAGGCGGATATGCGATTGTTCCGGCTTTAATAGGCGCGATTGTTTTGATTTTCATCGTAAGCTTTATATTCCGTGCAATGCGGAAATGAATACAGGGGACTGTTTACATTTGTAAGCAGTCCCTTTGAATTATGTGGTCTAATCTGTTATGCTACTGTTATACAATCAGGAGGTGTCAGCATTGAAATCATATACAGTAAATTTCCATCAAGAAGATAATGCAAAAGCGACAACAGTACATAAATTAAGTGAAGAGGACTTCAATAAAGCAACAGAAAAAGGTACTCGTCATCTATTTGATTTAGATACAAACGTTGGTTTCTTTGTATTCTTTGACGCAGAAGATGCAGAAGGAAATGATCAATACTTAATGTTACAATATGAAGGAGATCACGAAGAGCCAAGTGCTTGCTACGGATTTGATTTGAAATTATACTATCAATTTTTAGCATTATACTTAAACGATCTTGAATTCCAAGGTGAAACAAATGAAGAAGAGGAAGAATATGGTCCGATTCATCATTTAGCACACTTACTTTACCATATTGTTGAAGATGGTAAATCTATTGAAGTATAAAATACATAATTGAAGCTGTCCTTTAATAGGGCAGTTTTTTACTTTTCATGATTATGATGAATACTGCGATTTACATAACAATAAATGGAATTCTGATAGAGACAAATGGTTTGATTAAACTTCAGAAATCCACAATATGAAACCAGCAGGGAAAGGTTAATCATTTCCTGCTGGTTTTTTGCATTTAAATAAGCTTTTTTGACAGCTTATTTAAAGATTTATAAGGAGGATTGTAACAAGTAAGGGGAGAAGGTGTGTATACAAGGAGATGAATAAGATGATTAACAATACAATTCCAAGCTTTTTAAAGCTTTTGGAAAGAAATGATATAGGATTACATGACTTGAACAAATATTATGATATGCACCCAGAAGCATTCGAAGAGTATTTTAAGTTTCACTGTTCGAAAACAGAAGAACGCCTTTCTAGTGCGATTAAAAAGTATCCTGCAAAACTAGAAGATATTCTTATGATTTCGGAAACTTTACCATCTATTATTCAAGAAGTAAGTGAAGGCTATCGTGCTCAATTTGGCCTTGAGGTAAATGTAACATTTCATTTATTTGTTGGCGCATTTGGTTCCAATGCATTTGTGGAAAGGCAGATTATTGGGGATTTCTATTTTGCGGTAGAAAAATTATCTCCTGTAAGGGAACATCTTCGTGTTATCGTTGCTCATGAAATCGGACATATATATCATAATTTCGTATTACAAGAGAGCGGATGGATTGGACTAATGCTGAATGGACTGATGCGTCGGTAAGTTTGTATCGTGAAGGTGTTGCAACTTATTTGTCAAAACAAATTGTTAAAGATTTAAGTGAGTCTGTTTACTATTCATATAATAGTGACGGTGATCCATGGTTCCAATGTTATAAAGAAAATGAGAAGCAGATTAAGAAACGTTTTTTACAAGATTACATTGAAGGATGGACAGCTGAAAAAGAGAAAGAATGGTTCCGTCTATCAGGCGGGGATTATTTCGGATACAATCGACTCGGTTATTTTTTGGGAACATCTTATATGGAGTATGCAGTACATACTTTCGGGGAAAGAGAAGCACTTACTTTTTGGAGTGAAAATAATTTGAAGAGTAGTGTAATGGAATGGTTACAAAAGTGAATATGTTGAAGAGGGGGCTGAAAATGATGAAAGTATATATGAAAGTACTTATATTTTTTCTGATTTTAACGTGTTCAATGGCATAAACGGCTTGTAAGAGCACAGAGGAAAAGAAACAAACTAATCCAACATCAGAAAATAATACAGAAATAAAAAATGATAAACCGGAAGCGAGTAAAAAGAATGAGGACACCACTCCAAAAGCAGAGAAAGAACCTGTGGAAAAACTAAAAAATCAAGATTCTGCAAAACCGACAGCAGATTCTAATTCGAACAATACAGCAATAAATCAAAAATCAATTAATCATATTAAAGATTTATTTGAGCAAGCGAAAGTAGGTAAAGTACCTAATGTTCCATATGCGGCGCATACAGGTGATATAGAAGAAATAGAGAAGGCGTGGGGGAAAGCTGATAAGATTGATCAAGCGGGGAACGGGATGTATGCAACTTTTACAAGTAAAAATGTGGCATTTGGCTTTAACAAAGGATCACAAGTATTTGACGTTCGCTCGTATCATTCAGAACTCAAATCGATTACGTTTCAAGAAATCGAAAAGGCTTTAGGAAAACCAGCGTCTGTTAAAGTAAATGGTAATGACAAAATATACGTTTATAAAGTAAATGACCAATTTGAATTGAAATTTATAATTCCGAAATCGACTGGTAAAGTACATCATATTTCTGTGTTCTCACCGGAGGATAGCATAAATAATATGGCTGGTTAAATGAAGAGCTGTTCCTATAGGGACAGCTCTTTTGCTTTTGTTCTCTCTAATGACTGAACGAAAGCTGTTTGAATAATACCGCCAATTATTAATAAGAAAGCACAAATATAAAATAGAGTACTACCGCTTAATTTACTTAATAACAATGCACCTACAAAAGGCCCGCAAGTTCTTGAAATATCCCAATGTATACCGTATATAGAAAAATATAATCCGCGTCTATGACTTGGAGCGATTTGTGAAACGAATCGTAGTAAGTGATTCAAAGCTATACTTTGCCCAATCACTAAAAAGAGCAATGTGAAGAATAATGACCATATTGTTGTGGAATAACCGTAGCCAATCGCAGCTAACGTATAGCAAGTATAGGAAATAACTATGATTTTAGGCATAGAAAATCGTTCAGACCATTTCACAAGGAATATTTGAAGAAGCACTTCCATGACCGCTTTACAAGTAGAGATAAATATGAGTATGAATAGAAAATTTGGAAATACACTTTCAGCGAATATACGATAGTTTGATTCGGTTTGAGCGTAGAAAAAACTAATAGGTAGCGTAGAAACCATAAGTCCAAACACAGCATAATGCTTTGAAATAAATTGTTTTGGCGAATATACTTCTTTAGTTTTATTAACGTTTTTCATGAGTGGAGCTGTTTCAGGAAGCTGCGTCCATACGAGCACGGCATAAAGAGTAAGAGTCACACCTTGTGCAATAAATAAGTACTCAGGATGACTATTATAGAAAAAAAGCACCAATTAATGGGCCAATTACAGAGCCGATTGCTCCCATCGTTTGCAGAACCGCAAATATTTCTGCCTGTTGTTCTGCTCTTGTTAGGTCAGCAATTTGAGCGCGCTGTGCCGGAATGTATAAAGAGCGGCCAATACCATTTACAACATATAATAAGGCGAAAAAGGCGACGGATTCAGCAAAAACGAATCCGCTTACGGCAAAAGCTTGTAAAAATAAGCCGAGTAACATGATTTTCTTACGACCGTATTTATCTGTTACACCTCCAGCAATTAATGTAAACACAATATCAGCGAGAGGCTGTAATCCGAAAAGAAGCATTGTAACGATGACATTACCATTTAACACTTTATTAACGTGAACAATAAAAATGATAGCTAACATTGCTTCAGTCGTCCGGACTAACAATTCACCGAACAACCGAATGAGGATTGGTCTATTATAACGTTTTAAAAGATGATTCATTTTTAATTCCTCCTTTCTATATTAAAATGATAAGATGGAAGCTGAAAATGAAAAAGGGTAGAATGAAAGGGGAAGGTTTTTCATCTTTTAGGGGGCGTTTTATGAGCATTTTAGAGCAATATATGCACCTATGGCTCCAGTACGGAAAAGGGAGATCAGAGGGGGAGCAATTAGAAATAACAATACAAAATATATCTGAAACATTATTTTGTACAGAGCGAAATAGTAAACTAATCATAAAAAAATTAGAAGAATTACATTGGATTGTGTGGTTTCCTGGCCGAGGAAGAGGGAATCGTTCAAAGTTGTTATTTCAAAAACATCCGCTTTCTTTAATTTTAGAAAGAGGAAAAGAAATAACGAAACAAGGGGACGTAAAAAGTGGAAACGCGTTTATTGAAAGGTACAGCTCGTATTTCCCATCGCTCCAAACTCAATTTCAAACTTGGATAGATTCGATATTTGGTTATCAAGTTGAAAGGACATCTCAAGGGAGAAAAGATGTGCTCCGCTTGCAAGTTCAAATGAATCTAGACATTGCATTAGACCCTGTATACGCTACGATGCGTTCGGAATGTCATATGGTCAAACATATATATGACACGTTAGTGTATGTAGATGGAAATACAAACAATGTAGAGCCAAGACTTGCGTTTTATTGGGAATATGATAATCAGAAACATATATGGACTTTTTACTTACGAAAAGGTGTTCAGTTTCATAACAGGAAAGAATTTATCGCTCATGACGTTATACACACATTTGAACGGTTCTTGAAAGCTAAAAATAATCCGCATGCTTGGATGTTACAGCATGTAGAAAGCTTACATATACTAGATGACTACATTGTGGAAATTCATTTATCTACAGATAATAAGTTATTTTTACATGTTTTAAGTTCAGAACAGTGTTCTATTGTAAGTGAAGATGAAAAAGGTAATTTAATTGGTACAGGACCGTTTCAGTTATGTGAAAATAATGAGGATGTATTCGTACTAGAAGCACATGATTATTATTTTCGTGAGCGACCTTTTCTCAACCGAATTGAATTATGGAATGTAGAGCACAGTGTTAATACGTACGATGTTTTAGCGAAAGCACGATATAAAGATATAGAAAAGCATCATAAAGAACTAACTCGACTTGAGTCGAATGTAACATACATTACGTTAAATACTGCAAAAGAAGGGCCCATGCAAGATAAGATGTTTCGGAAAGCTTTATTTAAAATCATTCATAGCAAGGCGATTGTTGCGGAATTACAAGGAGCGCGCGGAGAGATAGCCGAAGAATTAGTGCTAACAAAGAGTGGTACAATACATATAAATGAGGACATAAATACGCTTATTAAAGAAAGTTCTTACCGTAATGAAACATTGCGACTATACACATTTACAGGACAAGATCATGTTGAAGACTCCAATTGGATACAAAAAGAGTGTACGAAATACGGAATTAAAATTGATATTGAATTTCTTGAAACAGAAGAGTTGTTGCAAATAAGTACGATACAAAAGGCTGATATTATGCATGATAGTGCGACAATTAGCGAGCGTATTGAAGAGAGTTTACTATACATGTTTCTTACAAAAAACAGTTTTATTCATCAGCAAAGTAATATAAACTTTAACGAAACATTGCAGCCGTACTTTATGGAGAGTAAAGTAGAGAAGCGACTTACACTGTTACGCGATATTGAGGATACACTGTTACGTCAAATTCATATCATTCCTTTGTATCGTAACAAACAGCAAGTAAGTTCACACGAAAAAATACAAAATATAATAATTAATTCACAAGGTTGGATTGATTTTTATGAAATATGGTTTAAGCTATGATATATAAGGGTTCTTACGCATTTTTTATGAGATGTGTAGGAGCCTTTTTTGTGTGAAAGACAGGTCTGTTTTACGCATTGTTATGCTATTTGTGATAAAATTCTATTTACAGCGTAACAGTGTTATGTTACATTGTCATCAGGAAGGAGTGTTATACAGTTGAGTACAGATTTAATTTCAAAAAAAGATTTATTAGAACTTACGGGTATTTCATATGGACAGTTATATAGGTGGAAGAGAAAAAATTTAATTCCGGAAGATTGGTTTGTACGAAAGTCAACATTCACTGGTCAGGAAACATTTTTTCCGAAAGAAAAGATATTAGAACGTATTGATAAAATCCAAACGATGAAAGAAGATTTATCATTAGATGAATTAGCAAATATGTTTTCACCGAGCGTGACAGAAATTCATTTAACGAAAGAGGATCTCATTCGTAAAGGGATTACATCAGAACCAGTTTTACAATTTTTTATTGAGGAAACGAACAAAACGACAGACTTTCGATTTGTAGATATTCTTTATGTGTATATGTTAGAAGAGTTACTACAATCAGGAGACGTTAGTTTAGAAGAAGGAAAAATGGTTCTGCAAGTTTTACGAGAAAATTATGAAGCAATTAAGAACAAAAATTGTGACTTAGTTATGATTCGAAAAATAGGGATTTCTACATGTTTCTTAGTATCAAATATTGAGGATTTAATTTTTGAAAAGGGAACAAAAATTGTTTTACGAGAAGCGATTATGAAGTATACCGAAGCATTAAAAACTAAACTGTTGTAGTGGAGGAGAAATAATGCGTACAGAAAATTTAATTATAAACGGTTACGGTTCATCGAATGGTGGTGTGTTTCATAAAGTGCAGCTAAACGGAAAAGGAACTGTTAATGGAAACGTTAAATGTGAGCAGTTTGAATGTAATGGTTACGGTGCAGTTACTGGTGATTTGAAAAGCAGTAATGCAAGAATTAGCGGATCGGGTAAAGTGGATGGTACAGTTAGCGCAGAAATGATGCGAATCGATGGGAAAGCGACAATTACAAAAGATGTAAAGGCGAACAGTTTAAAAATTGCAGGAAAAGGTACGATAGGTGGAAATGTCATCGGTGAAGAATTTAAAATCAACGGTCAAGCGACGATTGATGGTAATTGCGAGGTTGATGTTTTTTCTTCTGAAGGACAATTTACAGTTGGCGGTTTATTAAGCGCAGATGAAATTAATATTAATATTCACGGTACATGTAGAGCGAAAGAAATTGGCGGTCAAACGATTAAAGTAAGACATAGATTGAGTACTTTTAGTCGGCTTTTTAAAACAGTATTTGGCTTGCAGTTAGAGGCTGAATTGTTAGAAGGTGACAATATCGATATTGATTATGCTCACATAAAAACGGTAAGGGGAAACAATGTTACAGTAGGACCGAACTGTGAGATTGAACTTATTGAATATACTGGTGTTCTTACTGTTGATAAAAGTGCAAATGTAAAAGAAATTAAGCAGGTTTAAAGGAAGGGAGAAATGAGTATGGAACATCAACATAGTCTTACTGTAAATGGTTCTGGTAGTTCAGCAGGCGGAGATTATAACAAAGTAAAGATACGCGGCGAAGGAACAATTTCTAATGATATGAGCTGTAATGAATTTAAAACGTACGGCACGAGTGATGTACGTGGCAATATGAAAGTTAAAAACTATGTCGTGTATGGAGATAGTGAAGTACAAGGAAACGTAGATGCGGAATGTATAAAAGTATATGGCAATACACAAATGCATGGTGATGCTCATATTGAAAAAACAAAAGTAAGAGGTATGATTGAAGTAAAAGGAAGGTTTTCAGGTGATTTCGTAGATGTGAAAGGTGCTTTAAATGTGAAGGGGGATATTGAAGTAGAAGAATTATCACTAACTGGTGGTCTTGAAAGTGATGGTTTGCTTAATGCTGAACATATTGAAATCTCACTTCGTTATGAAGGAAGTAAAGTGAGAGAAATCGGTGGGAAAAAGATTACAGTACGTAAAAAATCGAGATTTATTCCTTTTACAAGTCATGCAGGAAGCCTTCAAACATCAATTATTGAGGGGGATGATATTTATTTAGAACATACAATAGCAGACGTAGTAAGAGGAAATCATGTTATAATAGGCCCTGGCTGTGAAATTAGTGTAGTAGAATATCATACTAGTTTTAATCAGAAAGGCAATGCGATCGTAAAAGAACATAAACAAATATAAGTAATGCGAGGGAGAGCAAGAGATATGGTTGAGAAGAATAATAAGCTTGGCTTTGTTGTGGCGGGCTTATTGCTAGGTATTTTAATGGCATCAATGGATAATACCATTGTCGTAACAGCGATGGGAACGATCGTTGGTGACTTAGGAGGTCTTGAAAACTTTGTATGGGTCGTTTCTGCCTATATGGTCGCAGAAATGGCAGGTATGCCGATTTTCGGTAAACTATCCGATATGTATGGTAGAAAGAGATTCTTTATTTTCGGTTTAATCGTCTTTATGATTGGTTCAGCACTTTGTGGTACTGCTGAAAATATTACACAGTTAGGCATTTATCGTGCCATTCAAGGTATTGGCGGCGGGGCATTAGTGCCGATCGCGTTTACTATCGTGTTTGATATTTTTCCTCCTGAAAAGCGCGGGAAAATGGGTGGTTTATTCGGAGCAGTATTTGGTTTATCAAGCATTTTCGGGCCGTTACTTGGCGCATATATTACAGATTACATTAGCTGGCACTGGGTATTTTACATTAACTTACCACTTGGCATTTTAGCACTTATTTTTATTACATTCTTTTATAAAGAGTCACGAGTTCATAGAGAGCAAAAAATTGATTGGTTTGGCGCAATTACTTTAGTTGGTGCAGTAATTTGTTTAATGTTTGCACTTGAACTTGGCGGGCAAAAATATGATTGGGATTCTAGCTTTATTTTAAGTTTATTTGCTGGATTCGTTATTTTAATAATCACATTTATTTATATTGAACGAAAAGTAGAAGAGCCAATCATTTCATTTGAGATGTTTAAACAACGTCTGTTTGGAATGAGTACAATTATTGCATTATGTTACGGAGCTGCATTTATGTCAGCAACTGTGTACATTCCGTTATTTATTCAAGGTGTATATGGCGGGACTGCAACAAACTCAGGATTGTTACTTTTACCGATGATGTTGGGATCGGTCGTAACAGCGCAGTTAGGCGGATTTTTAACGACTAAGCTTAGCTACCGTAACATTATGATTATTTCTGCTGTTATTATGCTACTTGGATTATTCTTATTAAGCACGTTAACGCCAGAAACAAGTCGTGTATTATTAACGATTTATATGATTATTATCGGATTTGGAGTCGGTTTCTCATTCTCTGTACTAAGTATGGCAGCTATTCACAACTTCGGTATGGAACAACGCGGGTCTGCAACTTCAACGAGTAACTTCATTCGTTCATTAGGTATGACGCTTGGTATTACGATCTTTGGAATGATTCAAAGAACTGGTTTCCAGAACCAGCTAGAAGAGGCATTTAAAGGTATGAGCGGGGGGATGAATACAAACGCTTTAGGAGATTCAAGAGCTATTCTATCAGAATCGGCAAGATCTCAAATTCCGCCGCAAATATTAGATAAAATTATTGACGCTCTTTCTAGTTCAATCGTTCAAACATTTATGTGGGCGTTAGTACCAGCAGGTTTAGCATTCGTATTCATTTTCTTTATGGGAAATGAGCGCATGGTATTTAAGAAAAAACAAAACAAGGTAAAAAGTGAAACATCAAAAGCGTAAAGAAAAAGCTCCTTTCAATTTTGAAAGGAGCTTTTTTCATATGTACGGATTCAGATTAGCCTTCGATAATTTCGTATTCTTCGTCTGCTAATAATAAAATTTGTGTTTTCTTACCTTTGTTTTGAACTTCGATTACATCGTATGTACCTAAGTCTCTTAGTTTGCTTTGAGAAGCGTTAACCATAACTTCCATAGAATCAATTAAGATATCTTCTTCAATGTATGATTCAGGCAATGCCATATCTTCAGTTTCTAATACACATGCGTATAGATTTTGTAAGTTTTCAGCAGTTGGGTTTTGTTCCTCAACATCAATGATGTTTTTTACTGCTTCCATATTTTCTTCTTTTGCTTGGTACACTTTAATTTTAGCCATTGTTTTAATCTCCTTTATAACGTAATCGTAGAGGCTACACCTCATTATAACGCTTTTTCATTGAAAGATGAAATTGTTATATGTATTTGTAATAAAAATTATGTGTTATTACTTATTATTGATGTAATTTCCTTATTGATGTTATGAGTAAATAATTATATCCTTACGTAAAAATTATATTGTCCAAGCTTTTCTTATATCCCGCTCATATTATGTGTATTAGATAAAAACATATAGGGAAGGGATTGAATGTAAGTGGATTGCGAGCCGAAACGAAATTGCAAATGTTGTCAAAATAGCATATGTGAATTTTTACAAAGTCTAGAACCTTTTACTAAGGTTGAGAGTATCGTAATAGCCGGAAAGGAATTTGTTGTATCCTATTTTCTTTCATTTAACAAGATGAAAGGTATCGTGTCATTTGTACAAGAGGACAATGATGTTATTTTTGTAGATTGTTCAAAGATTGATGCGATTCGAATAGGAAAAGTGTGTAGTTGTAAAGCGAAAGTTAAATTTATTGAAGAGGATTTTAGTCTCCTTGGAAATGTTTGTCCACAGTGTTTAACGGAGGGAAGCACACTCTTTTTCGACTTTTATAATTCTGAATTGAATTTATCTTTACAAGCTAAAACAATTGATGCACCTAGTTGTATTGAATTTACAGATGAACTTGGCAACGTAGTAAAGCAAATTACTATAGTAGGTGAAGCGATTGTTTCTAAAGATTTCGTTCAAGTACCTGATCTATTAGATTTTCGATTGATATTATCGGATACGGCTGCAAATCCTTTGAACTTCGGATTACTGCTCATTAATTTCCCTGACATTACGTTTATTATTCTTTTCGCATCTAGTGGATACCTCAACATTTCGAACTGTTTAAAAAAAGAGAGTGGAACTGGAAATGTTGAAATAGAAGAGATGAAGAAAGTGATAATGAATGACAACAATACGTACAAGTCAATTATCAAGATGACTAAATTATTTAAAAATGGCGCAACAGAATCTTTTACTTTTAAGAAGGAGATATAAAGAATTTATATGTATTAACCCTCTTACAATATAATAAGGGTTAATACATATACTAGGTAGATTGTAGTAACGAAAAAACCGCTTTGTTAATATGAATGTTAGAAATAAATAGGATGGTTAGTTATATTTTTTATTGCTATGTACAAATTTCTATCAGGATACGGTTTTTTACAATAATTTATGAAGGGACCCATTACAGTAAAGCTAGAAAAATATTATTTAAGTGTGAAAGAGGTCAATTTGTAAAGCAACTAAGAAAAGGGCTACTTCAATAGCCCTTTTCTTAATTATGTAAATCACTGTTGGTAGTCTTTACATAGTTATTCGGAATTGATATCAAGTTAAATCAAGGATTGATTAATTTATTTACTAAATTCTTTTTGAGCTCCCATATAGCTTCCGATGATATTTTGATAACTTGGAAGATGTTTAGCAAGTAAAGCTCCAAAGCCTTCAACATCATTTCGCCAGTCGCGCTGTAATTCAGCTGCAACGCTAAACCAGTTCATGAGTTGTACCCCTCCATGAGCCATACGCATAAGAGCGGCATCAGCAACTTGTTTACTAAAAGTTCCAGATGCATCCGTTACAATAAATACCTCATAGCCTGCATTTACAGCTGATAGAGCCGGGAACGCAACACAAACATCAGTAACTACGCCTGCGATAATTAGCTGTTTTTTACCCGTTGCTTCAATAGCTTTTACAAATTCATCATTGTCCCACGCGTTAATTTGTCCAGGACGCGCTATTTTAGGAGCATTTGGAAATAGTTCAATTAATTCCTGCATGAGTGGACCATTAGGGCCGTCTTCGAAGCTAGTCGTTAAAATAACCGGCAAATCAAAAAAATTAGCGGTATTAGCAAGAGCTAAAACATTATTCTTGAACTCATCAACACCATAGTCACGCACTAGGCTAGAAATCAGGCCAGTTTGATGATCCACTAGAAGAACAGCGGCATCACTTTTTGAAAGACGAGAATAGAAATCAGACATTTTATAATCCCCCTTAAAAAGCTTAGTTATTAATCAATCTTACAGTTATTTAGATAGATTTGGTATACGTATAAAATTTTATCAATAAATATGTTTTATTTAGATAAAAAGATGTGTGTTTTAAAATCAAAAAAGTGAAGTTTTCTTTTTTGAATAGATGTTATAATAATTTTATATTTGTGAATAATTTATAATTATATGAAGTTTAAGTGTAATAGGCGTTTGCTTATATGACGAATAAACGGATGAGTAAAAAAAGTTATTTAAGTGGATTCATAAAGATATAGAGTTATATTGATTTTATAGAAAGCGGGAATGTAAATGATATATGAAGCAAATATACATACTAGAAAAAAATTAGTTTCTCTATTTGAGGATTTTAATAATGTTGTGTTACTTTCTTATTTACAAGGACATATGGGCACCGCTTGGGTAAACAATCTTGAAAATCCGACAGTAGCGCAAGTTACAGTAGGGATTTTCACATTTTATACTGGAGATCCAAATGTGAAGGAAACAGACGAGTTATTACGCAACATTCCTGATAGAATGTTAGTAATCGTAAATAGTGAAGAATGGAAAAAGCGTTTAGAAACATTTTACGAAAGAAAAATAGATAAGTTTTTACGCTATAAATTCAAACGGAATGCGGAAGTTTTCGATCATTCAAAATTACAATCTTTTATATCAGCGCTTCCAAAAGGATACGAGTTACGAAGAATCGATAAACATATCGTAAATATCCCTACATTACATAAGGTCTCCGAAGATTTTACAAGTCAATTTCAAACGGTAGAAGATTATATAAATCGAGGTATAGGTTATAGTATTTTGTATAAAGGGGAAGTTGTATGCGGTGCATCATCGTATAGTATATATGATAATGGCATTGAAATTGAAGTTGCGACTGATCACAATCATAGAAGAAAAGGATTAGCAACTATAGTTAGTGCAGCGTTAATCTTGGACTGTTTAGAAAAAGGGATATATCCAAACTGGGATGCAGCGAATACTACATCTGCAAAACTAGCAGAAAAGCTAGGATATGTTTTTGATAAGGCGTATGATACTTATTTTGTGGATAATGGATGATATCGTTTTAAATAAAAGAGCAGCTAGCAAAAGCTAACTGCTCCTCTCCAAGGGAAAATGGAGAAATACAATCATGTTACTACAGTATGGACAGAACATTGACTTTTAATCAGTCATCTATAAAAATTGAGATGAAATATTTTTGATTAAACCTGAGGCTCCGATTAAGAGTACTGATAAAAAAACGATTGAGAATATACTTTTTTTAGATTTTTTAAATTCTAGGTATAAGTTAATAATTGCACCAATTGCAACAACAATAAAGATAACAAGTTTTATACATATATCATGAATAACGCGCCTTTTAATTACTTAACTGTATTATATAGGAGTTTATCTTGTAGTTAATTTGATGGAATACGATTTTAGGTAATTTTAAACAAAAGAACGAGATATTAGTAGAAAACGTATGTAGCAATTGTATCTCTTGAAGAAGCTGAAGGTGACCAAATAAAGTAGGGTTATTATCTGAGTTTGAAGGTATATATAAACAGTTAGAAAATATTAATATGAAATACGTTACATTTTTTATAGGATCTCTTTCAAGTGCACTTATAATTTGAAAAGTAAAACATGTTATCATAATGGTCTAAACACCAATTATATTTTTTTAGAATAATTGGATGAACAACTTCTTTCGTAGTATCGACCTCAGTATAGCCATATTTCTTATAAAACTTTTCTAATTCCTCAAAAGGAAGACAATATACATTTTGTACTTGTAATTCTTTCGCTGTTACTACTAAAAATGAAACAAGTTCCCCAGCTAATTGTAGACCTCTAAATTTAGGGGGAATAAAAATTCCACCCATTTCTATAGTATTATCATCTAGTTGGATTAATCGTCCAACCCCTGCGTACTCATTGTTCTATGTAATGATTGCAACTTTATCCCGCTTTAAATCACTTCGTCCAAACCCTATTGAATCATATTGTGTATTAATCCATTCTAAGTCATTAGATGTAGCTAGTTGAATACTCATTTCCATACCACCCCATTCAGAAAACTTGTGCTATTGTCATTATATAGAATATGATGACAGGAAAAAAGTAGTTAGAATGGCATGATTTTTATTAACAGTTCAAGTTTTGAAGAATAGTGCATACAATATAAAGTCTTTTCCTTTCTTCATTTAAGTTTTACGTATATAATTTAAAAGTACTATTTTTATTTTATATTTTTTATATTTATAACAGAATAGAGGTTTAAAAATGGGTGTTAAAATCATTACGGATAGTGCGGCGGATTTACCGGTAGAATTGCTGCAAGCATATGATATTGATTTAATTCCACTCCGTGTATATGATGAAGCAGAAACAGAGTATTTAGATGGGGTTACATTAAAATCGGTTACATTACTGCAAAAAATGAGAGAAGGTGCAGTTTATAGAACGTCATTGCCTTCACTTGAAACTTTCCAAGAAAAATTTGTTTCTTATGCAAAAGAAGGAAACCCTTGTATATATTTAGCTTTCTCATCTGAACTGTCCGGTACATATCAATCGTCAGTTGTTATTAAAGAAGAAGTGAAAGAAACATATGCTGATTTAGATTTAGAAATTATCGATACGAAATGTGCTTCGCTTGGCCAAGGGCTTGTCGTATTAGAAGCTGCTAAAATGGCAAAAGAAGGCGCATCAAAAGAAGATATCTTAAACCGTGTCGCTTTTCTAATGAACCATATGGAGCACATCTTCACTGTAGCTGATTTGCAGTACCTTGTTAGAGGTGGACGTTTAAGTAAAGTAGCTGGTTTCATCGGTGGTTTATTAAACATTAAGCCAATTTTAAATGTGGATGAAGGAAAACTTGTACCACTTGAAAAGGTAAGAGGGAAAAAGAAAGTATTAAGCCGAATTGTTGATATTATGGAAGAGCGTGGAAAAGACCTTAAAGGTCAAACAATCGGTATTACACACGGTGACGATTTAGAAACAGCTGAAGCATTAAAAGCATTAATTACGGAAAGATTTGGTTGTGAAGTATTTATCGTAAATACAATTGGTGCAGCAATCGGAGCACATACAGGACCTGGCGTTATAACGTTATTTTTCTTAAATGAAGTAGAGTAAAGGATTGATCATTTGATCAATCCTTTTTTTATTTGAAGGTAATTTTTTCTAAATGATAATATGCTATTGATTCCAGAAATAATTAGTGATAGTGTATATGTTTCTCTATTAATAAATGAAATCTAAGCAAGTTTAATAACCTTTTAGTGTTAATCATAAAGTGGGCTGCTAAATATTGTTGAAAATAATAGAATTACTATATATAAAATTGGAGGCTGATTATGGGGTTTTTTAGTTTAAAAGTGGTATGCGGTGTCTGTGATAATAAAGTTGGATTGAATCGTTATAAAGTAAAAAAATCAAACGCTTGGGTTTGTCCAGATTGCTTAAAAGCAGCAGGTGGTATGACTGTTGTGCCAGTAGATAAAATTACAATTGAAGAGATTAAGGTAATGATTGAAGAGAAAAAAGCCGTAGTCGATGCAAGGACAGAAAAAATTAATGAAGATCCGATGTCAACTGCTGAAGGAATGTATCAATACTGTGTGGATAATAAATTTGGATCTGGGCATAACGAAAAGTGGGGCTTAAAACATTTCGGAGTAATTGAAAAAAACTTGATGCAAGGCGAAGAAGTTTTAATGGCGTTTATCGGTTTACATAATTATGAATCTGCAACAAAACATGATCGTAATTTCGCATATACTATTACTAATAAACGAATTATGTTCGGGCAAAAATCTTTAACTGGTGAGAAATTCAAATCCGTAGCTTACGAAAAAATTAATGATATAACATTTGAAAAAGGCTTATTATTTGGGATTTTAACGATTGATACACCGCAAGAAAAATTTAATATTTCTTTAGATAAAGATTCAGCAACATCTATTAATAACAATGTTCACCAAGTTTTGGATTCATTAAAAAATAGCACTATTGAAACTCATCCTGCTACAACACCTGGGGTATCTGTGGCAGATGAGCTGAAGAAATTTAAAGAATTATTAGATATGGGTGTTATTACAGAAGAGGAATTTAACGCTAAGAAGAAACAGTTGCTTAATTTATAAACGTGCTATTTCTGTATAACCAAGAAGAATTTGTTTGAAACAGCGTATTCCAAGTTATGAAAATAAATAAGGTCTATAAGTAGATGATTTCTGTATTTAACGGGAATCATCTTTTTAATTTCGATAAAAACGGAATTTTTGATGATGTTAAAATTTTCTTTATTCATATATAATTGTGTAGGAGTTAATTTGTTGTAACTACTTGCAAAAATAGGAGGTTATTAAAATGAATGTCCTTATACAAACTCCAACTCAATGGGATTTATACAGGTTATATTTTGATGAACAAGACTTTAAGTTTTCTATAGAACAGTTAAAAGTAGACTATAAAGCTAAAAGAGATCCTGCAATTCTTTCACAACTTATACAGGCTATAGAAAAAGCAGAATACTATTTATATTGCCGATCTACTGAAGATGATGTGCCCCCTGAAAATAATTTATTAAGTGTAAAAATAAATCAATTAAAGAAAGAAACGCAACTTTTAATAGAATCTAGTAAGGAACAAAATATTAATGGTAATAATTCAAGCATTAAGCTAATAGAAGATGAATTAAAAGCTTGGGAAGATATGTATATACAATTACGGAATAAGATAGAAATAATACACAATAAAAAAGCTTTATTATTTGGACAAGCAAATAATATTGCAATGAATAGTGATAATGAAAAGGAAAGGTTAGAAGTCTTCGAGTTACTAACAAACGCATTAAATAAGGAAAAAGAAATCTTTGCTACAGTATTAAATCAAATAGGGAGATTACGTAATATAAAAAGTAACGAAATAGAAGATAGTGAGATTTTATCACAATCTCTTCAAGTGAATGGAATCTCTGAAACTGTTTTATTACAAATGTGGAATGCGACAGAAGAAAATCTAGATAAATTAGTAAGCGCTGTAAACGTGTATAAGAAAGGGAAAGATTCAATTACATGGCATGAACTTATGACAGTAAAGGAAAATAATGAGACCATTATTCCTTTTTCAGTAGCAGTACAAAACGTTTATGATGCATTAAAAAATATAGATGAAGAATTTGCAGAATTTGCACGTAATGCAATAGCAAGTGGATGGGTAGATGCGGAACCGAGAGATAATAAACCACCAGGTGGGTTTTGCGCTCCTTTTTTCAGTGAAAAAGAATCCCGTATTTCAATGCGTTATGACGGGAGTATTGATAGTGTAAGAGTACTTGCCCATGAACTAGGACATGCTTGGCATTTTTATAATATGAGTTTTGAGCAATCTACTTCTTTTTTAGATGATTATTTGCCAATGAGTACAGCAGAATCAGCGTCTATTTTCTTTGAAACCGTGCTCATAAATTATCTAATTCAAACAACAGATAGTATAGATATGAAAAAGTCATTGCTTAGTTGGAAAATAAGAAACAGTTTTAATTATGTAATGGCAATTCGTGCATCATGCCAATTTGAAAAGAGTTATTATGAAAGAAGAAAAGAAGGTCCTTTAAGTGCTGATGAAATCGAGAAATTATCTATAGAAGCGCAAGAAAAGGCATACGGGAATGCATTATCAGAATATCAGCCGTTTGTTTGGATGAAATACGTTCAGTTTTATATAGCAGATGTTCCTTTTTATAATTATCCATACACATTTGGTTATTTAGTAAGTTTTAGTTTACTAGAATTAGCGAAAGAAAATAAAAGGGAATTTCATTTGAAGTATAAAGAATTTTTGCGAGAAACGGGAAAAGCTCCAGTTGAAGAACTTATGAAAATACATTTTGAAATTGATTTAACAAATTATGAGTTTTGGAATAAAGCTTTTATACAAATAAATAAAGATATTGATGAATATTTGCAGCTTATGCAGGGGGAGCGCAAATAGATAAAGGGGGACTACATACATGAACAGAATCGGTATTATCGGAGCAATGCAAATCGAAATAGACTTACTATTAGAAAAACTAGTTATACAAGAGCAACAGACAATTGCAGGAATGCCATTTTACGTTGGAGAATTCATGGGAACCGAAGTGATTGTTACAAGATGTGGTGTAGGAAAAGTAAATGCAGCCGCATGTACGCAAACATTAATTCATAAATTTGATGCAGATGCTATCATCAATACGGGTGTTGCTGGCGGGTTACATCCAGATGTAAAAGTTGGCGATCTAGTTATTTCTACAAATGTTACGCATCATGATGTTAATAAAAATCAAATGAAGAATCTATTTCCGTTTCAAGAAGCGTTTCATGCAAGCGAGGAATTAAGAGATTTAGCCCGAAAGGCTGTTAATAGTAGTAGTTTAAATATTACAGTTCATGAAGGAAGAATCGTCAGCGGAGAATGCTTCGTCGAGGATTCAAAATTAAAGGCGCAATTAGTTATTGAATATGCATCTCATTGTACAGAAATGGAAGGGGCAGCAATTGGACATGTCGCTTATATAAATGATATACCGTTTCTCGTTATGAGATGTATTTCTGACAGCGCAGATGATGAAGCGCAAGATTCCTATGATGACTTCGCGAAAACTGCAGCGAATTATTGTTCAGAAATTATTGTTGAGATGCTAAAAAATATATCGAGTAAAATTGTATTATAGTTCAAAAGGAGAGAATAAAATGTTACAAGCATTAATTTTTGATATGGACGGAACGTTATTTCAAACAGATAAAATTTTAGAATTATCGTTAGATGATACATTTGATCACTTAAGTTCATTACAATTATGGGATACGGTAACACCAATTGATAAGTACCGTGAAATCATGGGTGTGCCGTTACCGAAAGTTTGGGAAGCTTTATTACCGAATCATTCTATTGAAGTAAGAGAACAAACTGATGCATATTTTTTAGAAAGATTAATTGAAAACATTAAGAGTGGAAAAGGTGCTTTATACCCGAACGTAAAAGAAATTTTTACATATATAAAAGAAAATAATTGTTCAATTTATATTGCTAGTAATGGTTTAACTGAATATTTACGAGCGATCGTATCTTATTATGCTTTAGACCAATGGGTTACTGAAACGTTTAGTATTGAACAAATAAACTCACTTAATAAAAGTGATTTAGTTAAAAGTATTTTGGACAAGTATGATATAAAAGAAGCAGCAGTAGTAGGGGACCGTTTATCTGATATACATGCAGCGAAAGATAATGGCTTGATTGCGATTGGGTGCAATTTTTACTTTGCACAAGAAGAGGAACTCGCTCATGCTGATTTAGTAATAAATGATTTAATGGAATTGAAGGGAATATTACCTGAATTGAAGAATTCTTACACTACAAATTAAATAAATGAACAGACAAATGAATGCTCAAAATAATATATTTTAGGGCATTTTTGTTTTGTAATTATTACATAGAAAAATAGGTGAGGAAATGGGTAGTATCAAATATTACTTAGACTTTGAAGGTATATGCAAAAATTCTTTACTTGGCGAGATGTTGAATGTTCCAAAATCTATATGTGGTGGGCTTTTGCATCGGATGTATGTTATTGAAACATCAAAAGGAAAGTACGCGATAAAACTTCTAAATCCTCAAATAATGCTTAGACCAAAGGCGATGCAAAACTATAATAATTCAGAGAAAATAACTACTCTCGTATCTAAAAAGGTACCAGCTCTCCCAGCCAAAAAAATTAAAGGTGATTCTATACAAAAAATAAATGATCAGTTTTATCTCATATTTGATTGGATAGAAGGCGAAAGGCTGAAAGACGATGAAATAAATAATGTCCACTGCGAAAAAATAGGTGAAATCCTTGCGGAAATACATAAAACGGATTTTGGGGAGTTAGATATAACCAATGATGGGTTCGAAAATGACGAATTAATTGATTGGAATTATTATTTGCTAAAGGGGAAAGAAGAACACTTAGAATGGGATGAGTTGCTACTGAAAAATTTTGATAACCTCAAAAAATGGAATGTGGCAGCAATTGAATCATCCGAAATACTTTCAAAATCAGAGGTAATAAGTCATAGAGACTTAGATCCTAAAAATGTAATGTGGAATAATAATAAACCAGTGCTTATTGATTGGGAATCAGCTGGTTATATAAATCCGATGCAAGATTTAATTGAAACCGCAATTTACTGGTCAAAAAATGAACAAGGTGAGGTTGATAAACAAAGATTCTCTTCTTTTATAATTGGGTATAAGAAGAAACATGGTGTAATACAAGCAAACTGGGAAGATGTGTTAGCGACGGGATTGTTAGGGAGATTAGATTGGTTAGAGTATAATTTAAAACGCTCGTTTAGGATTGAATGTACAGATGAAGAGGATCAAAAACTAGGAACTGCTCAAGTGGCTACAACATTAAATGAAATAAACCTGTACGCAAATACAATTCCTAAACTAGTGAATTGGTTAAATAATGAATAAAGAAACGTTAAAATTAATTTTAAAAGAAGGAGTAGGTGGCAAGGGTGAAAGAAATACAAATGAAGAAATTTAAAAATGTATTAAAATATGAGATTAATCACCTTGTCCAAGAAAGTAAAGAAGAAGGCTTTAATTTCCTAACGAAATTAGTAAATGAATATGAAACCGAAATAAATACATTTAATAAAACTGGAGAATGTTTATATGGTATTTTTCAAGAGGAAATGTTAATTGGAATTGGAGGTTTAAATAAAGATCCGTACATAGAAGACAATAAGATTGGCCGGTTAAGGAGATTTTATATTTCAAAAGACTATCGGCGTAAAGGGTTAGGGAAATTACTATTAAACCGACTATTAAGTCATGCAGAAAAGTATTTTCAAGTTGTTGTTTTACATACAGATACAAAAAAAGGTGATATGTTCTATACTGCAAATGGATTTATGAAAGGGAAAATATATAAAGGATCTAGTCATTATAAAGTGTTATAGGAGTAGAGCTGTCCAAAGAAAAGTTTTGGACAGCTATTTAAGTTGTTGATACTTATTGGTAAATCGGTATATCTTGGTGAATGCTGGTAAATATGAATTCCTTTGCATCTCAAAATACACAATCATGTTTTTCTTTTTGAATAGTAACGATGATGGGTGGGGGGAATTTAAGTTGTAGTTTGGGAACTTTAAAAATCTGTAAGGTCAAGTATATTGAAAGAATAAGGTTAGGGAGCAATCAAGGTATTGATGATTTCTGAAGGGGATTAGAATAGCTTTCGTCGAAGTGGCTTCTGGAGCCATCCAATCTATATTATTGAGGATGTAGGGCGAAAGGAAGTTATGATCGTGCTATAGGGTTCCAAACGAATTTGTACATTTGCTCCGGCGTTTGCTAGCTGCGTTACGGTATTTAAAATAATGGTGCTTTTACCTGATCTAACGGCTTTATTATAGGACGTGATTAGTGGGAGGACTGGATCAGTAGGGATATATTGATTGAGGTTTGTCGCATGATAAATTGTTTTAGATATTACCGTTGCAGTCAACGAAATACCATTTTTAATGACACCGGTCAGTGTTGTCCCATCAAATGAGATGAGTTTGCATGTAAGTATATGATGGTGTTTCATATTTGTTCCTCCTTTATAGTAGATTTAATTTATTTTATGCTTGTCCAACAAATCAGTGTGGACAATTAAATCATTATATAAGTGTTTGAAACTAAAAATAGTGAGGGTTTTAGATGAGTTTAAAAATTAAAGATAACGGCTTAATTGCGAATAATAGTAGCTGTCACGTTTTGAAATCTGAATATCGAAATCAACGTTCGTGTAATTTCATTTATCGAATCAATAGCAAAAAAAAAGAACCTCAGCAACAAAAGTTCAGTTTGTGAGGTAACTTCTCTGCAGTCAATTACATTCTAACCTTCATCTGTTTCAATAGTAACCCAGGATCACCTTTTACATAATAAAAATGTGGATTATTCTCATCATCGTAAAGCATAATGTAAGGTTTTTCATTAAGTGGGAGAAGAATGAGTACTTCATCGATTGTTGTATGTAACCATTGATTTGTAATAGGAATAGGTTTTGATAACGGGATTTTTATCATATGACCATCTTTCGGAACGACATTTAAGTTTTTAAATGGACCAGTAATTGATTTTGCGTATTGAACTGCTTCTTTTTGAATGGCTGAATCTAAAGATTGTTTTTGGACTACCATTTCTTTTTTGCAATCAAATACTTCAATTTGTTTATTTGTATTTGCGAACGCATTTGTTGATAATAAAAAGAAGAGAAGAGTAATGACTCCATTTTTTTGAACATGAAACAACACCTCACACTTACTATACCCTCAAACGTTGTAAATATTTTTATGTCACATTGATGTAACAAAGAAGTTGTATGATAAAATTGATATTTGTTTATAAGTAATGGAGGAAATGTAATGAAAGTATTAATCGCGGATGATGAACAAGATATGCTGAAAATTTTAAAAGCGTATTTTGAAAAAGAAGGCTTCGAAGTTTTATTAGCAAAAGATGGAGAGGAAGCACTTCAAATATTTTATGATGAGAAAATTGATTTAGCTATTTTAGACTGGATGATGCCGAAAAGTAGTGGTATTACTGTCTGTCAGGAAATAAAAAAGAATTCGAGTGTAAAAGTATTAATGCTTACTGCGAAAAGTGAAAGTGAAGATGAATTAGCAGCTCTTCAAAGCGGGGCAGATGAATATGTGAAAAAACCATTTCACCCAGGAGTGCTAATTACGCGAGCGAAAAAGCTTGTACAGCATGAAGATGTTATTCAAGTTCAAGATTTAAAAATAGATTTCACCAAAAATAAAGTATATAAAAACGAGAAAGAATTAGACATTACAAAGACAGAATTACAATTAATAAAATGTTTTTTAAATCATAAAGGCACGATTTTAACGAGGAAAAAGTTGTTAGATATCGTCTGGGGATTTGATTATTTTGGGGAAGAGCGAACGGTTGATACGCATGTAAGAAGATTACGTAAAAAAATAGGAGGAAATATTATAAAGACACATCGCGGTTTAGGATACAGTTTGGAGGAAGAGTGTGAATAAACTCGGTAAAAAGTTATTTTTTAGCATCTCTTTAACAGTCATCCTTATTTACACGGTCTCTTTATTATTAATTAACTATTTTTTACCAAAATATAATGTGCATAAAACACGCGAAAGCTTAGAAGGCATTACAGCGCAAATACAGTCAATACCGCGTAAAGAACTGGATGATGCTATAAATCGTATTGAAAATGAAGGTAATGTTACGATTGCTTATACATCAATAAATAGTTCAGAAGATGCTATTAATGAAGAATTACGCATGCAACTTACAAAAAAGAGAGTTGCATTGAATAAACTTTGGATTACAAAAGAAGAAATTACGAAAGTGAAGAACCTCGGACAAACGAATAAAATATATGATCAAGAAAAGATAAAATCTAGTTTTTTTGTGAAATACATTGCGAAAGATGATATGTTGATTTTAGTAGGAGTTTCTATCGCACATTCCAATGAAGTAATTAAAACGCTTAACTCATTTTATTTATACATTTTGGGATTCTCACTATTTCTTATTATCGTGCTCGTCTGGATTTTTTCAAAAACAATCACTACACCACTGAATGAATTGAGTGATGTCGCAGAAGGTATTTCACGTCTGAAATTTAAACGGACGAAAGTTAAAACGAATGATGAAATAGGTGATTTAGCAAATAGTATAAACATTATGAGTGATAATTTACATGAAGCACATCAAGATCTAACAAATCGAAATGAACATTTAAAACGATTTATGGGCGATGTAACTCATGAATTAAAAACACCAATCGCATTAGTAAAAGCATATTCTATGGGAATAAAAGACGGTTTAGATGATGGCACATATGTTGATACAATCATTAAAC
Organism: Bacillus sp. CDB3; assembly: GCF_002081505.1. Lineage (NCBI taxonomy): Bacteria > Bacillati > Bacillota > Bacilli > Caryophanales > Bacillaceae > Bacillus > Bacillus sp. CDB3. The sequence continues at coordinate 30,972 of NZ_ALBR01000033.1, forward strand.
AAACAGATCAAATTTCAAATTTAATTGAAGAGTTATTGCGATTTTCTAAACTAGAAAGAGATATTTTACAAAAAGAAGAATTCCATATTGAATCACTAGTCCAAAGTATAATAGATAAGCATAAGATTGAACTGGAGTCGAAAGAAATCAAGTTGCAAGTAAACTATAATGTTGGTGATACAATTGTTTATGCTGATTTAAATAAAATGAGAATGGTCTTTCAAAATTTAATTTCTAATGCGATAAAATATACAACAAATCAAAATATAAAAATCACATTAGAACAGAAAAATGGCGTTGTGTATTTTCAAATTCAAAATGGTATTGCCGCTGAGGGCAGTAAAGAGATAGATAAAATTTGGGAACCTTTTTACGTATTAGAATCTTCTCGTAGTAAAGAAAAATCAGGTACAGGATTAGGACTAGCGATAGTAAAAAGTATTTTAGAAAGGCATGGATTTGAATACGGGGTTTCGGTAGTAGACGGGGAAATACAATTTTATATGTATATAGAAAGGAACTAATTGTGATTAGTTCCTTTTCTATTATATGAAAAGATTTGATAGTTAGTTCTACAAATTTCTCAACTTTTTATATAAAATATAAACTGAATTTTCTGTATTTTGATGTATAGTAAGAGAAGGAATATATGGGGAGGGAAGGGCATGAAGAAAAAGAAAATAGCAATTACACTATCGACTATATTATCTTTAACAATTACTTCAGGGGTTTCTAGTATGACTGCACATGCAGAAAATAATGAAGGGAGCTCCGTAAAAGACAAAAATGCTATGTTAAATGGTCAAATTTCAGAGGCTTTAACGTCAAACACGAAAATTGAATTAGAAAATGGGATGACGAAGCCCATCTATTCACTTGATGAAGCCATCGTAGAAAATTTATTTGTAGAGACAGAAGTTGATAGTGATCGAGATGGTAAAAAAGATCGTGTATCAGTAAAGGTTATGCGTCCAAAGACGAATCCAGATGTGAAAGTCCCCGTTATTTATGAAATGAGTCCATATCGAGCTGGTTTAAAAGATGTTCCTGTTTATAATGTTGATGAAGAATTGAATGCATATGGAGGAAAACCGTATGGAGCTGTTAATCTTGGTTCATACGGAAATTATTATGTTCCGAGAGGATATGCAGTTATTTTAGGTGAAAGTATCGGAACTGGGAAATCAGATGGATGTCCGACCACTGGAGATGAGCAAGAAATATTAGGGACTAAGTCTGTCATTGATTGGGTAAATGGACGTGCAAAAGCATATACAGAGGATGGTAAGGAAGTAAACGCAAGTTGGTCTTCGGGAAATGTAGGAATGACAGGAGTTTCTTATAATGGTACGCTACCGAATGCAGTGGCAACGACTGGTGTTGAAGGTTTAAAAACAATTATTCCAATTGCAGCGATTAGTAGTTGGTATGACTATTATCGTGCAAATGGGGCAGTAATTGCGCCGGGAGGTTACCAAGGAGAAGATACAGATAATATGGCTGAAGCAGTACTGACAAGAAAGAACCCTGAAGCTTGTGGTCCGATCATTAAAGAACTTACTGCTGGGCAAGATCGTAAAACAGGCGATTATAACGAATTTTGGGATAAGCGTAACTATGTAAAAGATGCTAAAAATGTGAAGGCTAGTGTGTTTGTTGTTCATGGATTAAATGATTGGAATGTAAAAACGAAGCAGTTCGCACAGTGGTGGGAAGCACTTGGTGAAAATAATGTTCCTCGAAAAATGTGGTTACATCAAGGTGGACATGGCGGAACATCAAGTAATAACTGGCAACAAACGCAAAATAAATGGTTTGATTATTGGTTATATGGAATTGAAAATGGAATAATGGATGAACCAATGGTAGATGTACAACGTGAAAATAAATCGTGGCAAAAAATAAAAAATTGGCCAGATCCTGCGGCTGTACCATCAAAAGTCCGTATGTATTTAAGTAATAAAGCAGTCAATCTACCATTAAGTATGGGATCAGTAAACAAGGTTTTCTCATTAGTAGATGATGCAAAAATAAAATCGAATCAATTAGTAGAAAACCCCGAGCTAGAAGTAGCAAATCGATTAGTATATACAATGCCTGTACTGCAAAAAGATATGCGAATAAGTGGTACGCCGAAAATTTCAATAACAGGTAATATTGATCGGTCTGTTTCAAATTTAACCGCGTTACTCGTTGATTACGGCGGAGCGAAGCCTGAAATTGTAACGAGAGGTTGGATGGATCCACAAAACTTGAATAGTATAAATAATTCAACGGCGATTCAACCTGGTAAAGATTACACATTCACATGGGACATGCAGCCGGATGATTACGTATTTAAAGCAGGGCATCAAATAGGAGTCGTCTTAATCGCAAGTGACTACGATTATACAATTAGACCGAAAGCAGGAACAAAACTAGCGGTAAAATTGAGTGAAGTAACATTGCCGATTGTGAAGTAAAGGTATATGAGAGGGATGATATAAAAGAGCTTACTATGGTAAGCTCTTTTATATTGATTGTATTTGTTTGCTAGAGTTTTATTAAAAATGTTTCTGTTAGTTTTCATTATTTTGAATCAAAAGGTGCAGCAGTATATTTTATAGAACTTGAAGCAGAAATAGTTGAAAGATTAGAGCGTAATTAAAAAACCACATAGATTAAACTCTCTTCATGGTGAAATTGAAAAAGAAGAGTATATAAAAATTAATAATTCTCATTTGAGTGCTAATGAAGTAGCGGAAATCATTAAGGAGAAGTTTCGATTGTAAAATTTAAAATGTTGTTACGTTTTTATTGTCCAAGCATTCTCTTGAAAACCACATATACTATTTATATTCAAGGTGGTCACAATTTTAATTGGGGCTGTTTTTTAATATAAATGATACTGTAGGGGAGTAGGTAGAATGAATTTGGAAAACGAAGAACACGGAAGATTTGAAAATCAAGTGTATTCTAATCGAGTTGTGAGATCAGAATTTGATAAGCATTGGGAAACTTGTATTTCAAAAAGTGGTTATGTAATCTATGTAGCGACAAGTAATCATGCTGAAGTAATAGTGCTACTTTCAGATGGTTCAAGGAAATTATTAATCTTCGAAAAAGGCGGTAAAGTAGTAGTAGGTGGCGGTGGAACGAGTCATTACAGCAAACCGCATATTGCAAGAAACATTTAATGTGAAAAATGATAATCGAGAAGACGCTGGTAACCTTATAGTATTTAATTTGTATATGGATATATATATACTGAAGTGAGTTTTTGTTTTAGATTCTGGCGTTTTTTGCAATAAAAATAAGATGAAAAAGATCTTTAACGTATAAAGGTCTTTTTTGTTTTATTCACAAATAAAATTAATGGAGGTGAGCTAATAATGAAAAATATTGGAGTAACTTATGTTCTTTTGGGTGTTCTCCTATTCGATCTTACATATATAACTTCCGCAATTTACGTGGGTACATTAGAAAGTTGGGATAGATCAAACGGAAAATTATTTACTGCATTTTATGAAATTCATGGTACAATTTTATCGATAATTTCAATTTGCTTTATTATAGCGGGGATATATTTTATGTGTTGAAGAAGTCTTTTAGAAGAATTGCAGTTTTCAGATTGATAGTTAAAAATGTGACGACTTAGTATAATTAAAATCATTTCGTCAAATGAATGTCACATAAAAGTTTTATAGTAGATGTAGAAAATGAAACATATACAAAGCAGGAGATGAAATGATGAAAAAGGCGCTACAATATATATTCATATTACTTACGTTAGTTACTTTAAGTTATGTAATTTATATTAACTATGAAAAGCAGAAAGAGATTAAAAATAATAAACAAGTAATTAGTAAAGTTGCAAAGAGGTATGGTATTCCAGAGTGGATACCATTATCTATAGCTGATCATGAAACAAAATTTGATCGAAAAGCGATAGGGGATAAAGGCACATCTTTCGGTCTGTTTCAATTACATCGTGATGGTTTAGCGCCAGCGCAATTATCGGAAGAGAGCTTAATGGATTCACAAATAAATGCAACAATAGCGATTTCTAATATGGTTAAATCGTATGAACGCGGTGTGAAAAAAGGATTGGTTGATTGGGAGTTACTTAAATATGTTGCCAATACATCAGGATGGCCAGGAAACTTAGGGGGAGAATGGACGGACAATAATACGAAATATAATATAGGACTAGAACAATCATACCAATTATATAAGTAAAAGGGAGAAATATAAAGGCATTTCCAATTTGGGGAAATGCCTTTTATATGTTATAGTATAATAGTGTTTGAATGTTATATTATTTCGATATATCTTCAAATTTGTTATGTAGTATTTTTATATTAAATAACTACTAATATCATTTTTTTATATAAGGAGTAAGTAGTAGGAATATGAAAAATATAGATTTTATACTAGAAAGTGATGAAACATTAAAACCGTCAGAAAGATTAGTACTATTATTATTAGAGAAGCATAGAATGTTATATACGAACGATCTATTAGCTCTTTCAAATTTATCATATAAAACATTAACAGATTCACTAACAGCACTCGTTTTAAAGTCTTATGTTTTAAAGGATACAGGTAAGGGAAGAAGGCAGAATTGTTATAGATTAGTATGATAAGAGTACCGTTATAGATGCTTACTACATATGCATTTTTCAAATGTAAGGATAAAATTCATTTTGACTTTCGAATGATAAAAAACTATTAATTTAAGTAAATAGCGGTTTCGATATGTAAAGAGCTCATGGCTACTAAATATATAATTTCATTTCATTTTTATTAATGTTAATTAGTCGCAAGTGAAAATGATATTTTTTAAAAACAATTATAAAAATGAAATCCGAAAACAATCTACTCAAGAGTGGGTTGTTTTTTTATTAGGATAACGAATTATAAAAATAATATTATTATGTAAACTTAATTATTTAGAAAGGAACATGTGATTATTAATGGAATTTATTAAGGGGAACTTAATATTTGTATACATGGAGGTTCATTATGGAACAAATCATATCAATATCACAAGCAGTCATAAGTGGGGAAAAAGAAAAGGTAGTAGAAATCATTAATACGGATCCAAGTGTTGTTAACTCATTTAGTGAAGATGGATGGACACCGCTTCACTTAGCTGCCTATTTTGGACAGAAAGAAATTGCAAGTTTCTTTTTAGAGCAGGGAGCAGAAATACATATTAGAGCAAAAAACGAAAATAAAAATACACCTCTTCAAGCAGCAATTGCGAATAAGCAAAGCGAGCTTGTAGCTTTCTTAATTGAAAAGGGATCAGATGTGAATGCTATGCAAAGTGGTGGCTGGACAGGACTTCATGAAGCAGCGTTATTAGGAGATGAAGAAATTATTATATTACTTCTTGAAAATGGTGCTAATAAAATGATTAAGAAAAATGATGGGAAAACCGCATATGATATTGCTTTAGAAAAAGGGCATGAATCTCTATTACATCATTTGCAAGAGGAAGTGAGCTTATGATTAGCCACTGGAATGTAGGGATATTTCTTTTTAAGGAAGTGGAAGTGTTAGATTTTGCGGGCCCATTTGAAGTATTTTCCGTTACAGTAACAAGTGAAGGTCAACCATTTACAGTTCATACTGTTAGTCAAGATGGAGAAATGATTACAGCGAGAAATGGATTAAAGGTACAATCGGACTATAGTATCGAAAACTTGCCTCCAGTTGATATTTTAATTATTCCTGGTGGGTTAGGTGTTAGAGAAAATGAAGTGGAAAATGAAATTGTAATAAATTGGATTCGTAAGCAGATGAAAGAAGTGAAGCTAATGGCCTCTGTTTGTACTGGAGCGCTTTTGTTAGCGAAAGCAGGTTTACTTGAAGAAAAACAAGCGACAACACATTGGGCAAGTATTGAAAGTTTTAGAAATGATTTTCCGAATATTGAAGTATTAGAAAATGTAAAGTTTGTAGATGAGGGGCATATTATTACGTCTGGTGGAATTTCAGCCGGAATTAACATGTCATTTCATATTGTGAAAAACTTGTTAGGTGCTCGGATTGCTGAAGAAACAGCGAAGAGAATGGAATATGATATAGATTTACAATATTAAAAGTAAAACAAGACCAGCAGTTGAAAAATCCAACTGCTGGTCTTGTTTTATATTGACTGAATATACGCTAATTCCTCATCTGTAAGGATCGGACGGGTAGTTGCATCTGCATTTTCTTTCGCTTGTGTTTCTGTTTTTGCGCCAGGAATTGCGACCGATACTGCTGGATGGGAGAGGACGTAGCGAAGTGCAAGTTGCCCTAGTGTCTGATTTTTATTTGAGAGTAACTTTAATTTTTCTACTTTTTGTAAATCTTCTTGAAACCACTTTTCTTTTGGCCATTCTTTGCGTAAATCTCCGTCAGGAAAAGTTGTTTTATTTGTAAACTTTCCAGTTAATATCCCCATTTTTAAAGGCCCGCGTATAACAACTCCTAAATTGTTCTCTTGTAGGTAGGGCAGTATGTCGTTTTCTGGTTTTCGGTTTAATATGTTGTAATCAAGTTGCACAACATCAATTTCATTGTTTTTATTGAAATGTTTTATATATTGTAGGTCGTGAGTTGAAACACCAACAGCTCTTACTTTTCCGTCCCGTTTTAATATTTCAAATGCGCGTAAAAATGCTTCTGTTTCTTCTTGTTTATCCCACCAAATGTGACAGAAATAAACATCAATATAATCTGTTTCTAAGCGAAGTAAGCTAGTTTCAAATATTGCGATCACTTTTTCGGCAGTATTATAAACAGGCTCTCCACTTGGATCATAGTGATGCCCAATTAAACCGCCTTTCGTTGATAAAACGATATTGTTACGGTGCTCTCTTATTGCTTGAGTTACTAACCTTTCACTATGTCCTAAACCGTATACATCAGCAGTATCAATAAAGTTTACGCCGCATTCAATTGCTTTCTTCATAGCGGTTATAGATTGTTTGTCGTTAACAGGACCCCATTCATCGCCGCCAATCGCCCACGCTCCAAAGCCGATTTCAGAAACAGTAATTCCAGTTTTACCTAATGTACGGTAGTGCATCATTTTTCCTCCTTGTAAGCATGTTATAACATCGGTATGCAAAACTGGAATTTATGTGTGTAAAAATGTTTTCTACAATTGGGGAAAAAGAATAACATAAACTACTATTTTATAGCAGCATAAATAAAAATTTTCATATCAAATACGGAAATGTCGTCGAACGCTATCTCTAATTGGTTAATTTGTGAGATTTTTTTGTGAAGGAGCTTATTTTATAAGAATAGAATTTAACTTTATAAGATCGTGCCGATGGTAGTGAAAAATATGGGTTAGGGGGATTTGAAAATGAGGAAACTCAAAAGAGTAAATGTTCCTAATATACCAGAGCAACTATCACAGCCTAATGACAATCGAGCAATAAATAAAAAGAAATTAAGGCGATTTATATTCATGTTTATTTTTATTGCTGTAACTACTTTGTACGTTCAATATATTTTGACGAAACAACAAGAAATAATAAGTGAAAAAAAAGATACAATAACGAATCAAAAGAAACAACTAGTTTCATTAAAGAAAGATCAAAGTTTTTTAAAGACTAACATCGAGAATTTAGCTGATAATGAAGAAGAAATTTTAAAGTTTGCGAGAAAGGAGTATCAATTTTCTAAGTCAAACGAAACAATATTCGTATTGCCGAAGTAAAGTGATGAAACAGTTAGTTAATGCTAACTGTTTTTTGATGTATGAATGTTATGGTACGGGGAGTAATAGCATATTGTAAAAATGAGGAGTTTTCGATTGTTTTTAGTTATTTTCATATTTATGGAATATATATCAAAATAAATATTGTTAAAATTCTGTCAATTGTTTATAATACAAGGTATGCGGATACACTTTTTAATCAACGTTGAGTTAACAGCTCATACGTCTGTTAAGAAAACCGTTATCCTCATATAAGAAAGGAAGATAGCTGTGTATGCTTCAAATACAATTTACGTCGTAGGGGATGCGAAAGCACCTCAAAATAATCCCATTACCGAAAAGTTCAAAAGTTATTTTGTTGCATTTGTACTTGTGAAGGATACAGGGGAAATTGTAGATGCAGATTGCTCAGCGACAATTGCATTAACATCTCAATTTGTTAAATATTTGTTTCTACATAAAAATATTAATGACCCAGCATTAGTAACAGAAATAAAAAATCGTTATTTCGGTTCGTCCCAAAAGGCGCTGCTTGTAGCGCTAAAGGATGCACAGAAAAAATATAATCAGATCGCTGCTTTGTCTACCCATTCATAGACGAAATCCAGCCGTAAGAATTTTCTTATGGCTGGATTTTTTTATTTCACATTAATAGGCAGAATAAAAGCCTCTCGCAGATTAAAGTTTCACTCTATATACAACGAAAGGATGAACAAAATGAAAATTACTGATGTGAAGGTAAAACGTCGACACGTAAAGCTTCATACACCGTTTAAAACAGCGCTTCGTACTGTAACGGAAATCGAAAGTATAGATGTGGTTATTCATACAGATGAAGGGATTGTTGGAAAAGGGGCTGCAGCAGCAACGCCGGTTATTACAGGTGATTTTGCCAACGGGATTGAGGAAGCAATATTAGGGCCAATTCGCTCTGCATTAGTTGATAAAGATGTACTGCAATTTCAAACGTTATTGTTACACATTCAAATGAGCTGTATAGGAAATACAAGTGCGAAAGCGGCGGTAGATATGGCTTTATACGATGTATATTGTCAATTTCACAACATACCGTTATACGCATTACTAGGTGGAAAGAAAGAGATTTATACTGATATTACTGTAAGTGTGGATGAACCTTTATTAATGGCAAAAGAAGCGAAAAAGCATATCGAAAAGGGATTCCAAACATTAAAAATTAAGGTGGGCAAAGAGGCGCATTTAGATTTGGAACGCATAGAGGCAATTCGAAACGTAGTGTCAAAGAACACGACGTTACGTTTAGATGCAAATCAAGGATGGAATCCAAAAGAGGCTGTTTCTATTATTAGAGAAATGGAGAATAGAAATTTAAATATAGAATTTGTAGAACAACCAGTTCATGCGAAAGATTGGGAAGGATTAAAGTACGTGAAGGACAATATACAAACGCCTATTATGGCAGATGAAAGTGTGTTTTCGGCAAGCGACGCATTAAAGATTGTCCAAGGAGGCTATGCAGACCTACTTAATATTAAATTAATGAAATGCGGTGGTATTCGAGAAGCCTGGAAAATTGCGGATATTGCAGACGCAGCAGGTGTGAAATGTATGGTTGGAAGTATGATGGAATCTTCACTTTCAGTTAGCGCTGTTGCACATTTAGCTGCGGCTCATCCGAATATTCATTACTTTGATCTTGATGCACCGTTATGGTTAGTAGAAGAGCCAGAAGGGATGACTTACACTGGTCCAAAGGTAAACCTGCATTCTGTAGTGAATATACAATCTTAGAAGTAGTACCTAGTAAACTATCTTTTAAGGGGGATATATATGAAAAAAGTAGGAACTGCATTTTTAACAACTTTATTTATATTTTCATCGTTTACTTCGGCAAATGCTGAGGAGAAGAAAGATAATAAAGCATTTATAGATGTATCTGCTGCAACGCTTTGGACTGCGCCTGATTCATTACGACCAATCGATACACCAAGCGCAACAAATCCAGTTGATTTATGGAAATGGACGAAATCAATGACTCTTGATGAGAAGTTATGGTTAACGAGTGCGAATAAATTAGAAACGCAAGCGCTGCTAGGTCAAGAAGTAACAGTTATTGATAAGAAAGGTGATTGGGTGAAAGTAGTAGTCCACGGACAACCAACACCACGAAATGAAGAAGGCTACCCGGGATGGATGCCTGAAAAGCAATTAACGTATAATCAAGAATTTGCAGATAAAACAGACCAACCTTTCGTATTAATAACGAAACCGACAGCTATTTTATATATTAATCCTTCTGAAAAATATAAATCTCTTGAAGTCAGCTATAATACGCGTTTACCGCTATTAAGTGAAGATACGATTTCATACCGTGTGTTGTTGCCGAATGGTCAAAAGGCATGGCTACGGAAAAATGATGGAACTGTTCACCGTTCTCAAAATGACATTCCTGCACCAACAGCTGATGATTTAATAAACACGGGTAAAATGTTTTTAGGATTACCATATATATGGGCTGGTACAAGTGGGTTTGGTTTTGATTGCTCTGGATTTACACATACAATTTATAAATCGCATGGCATAACAATACCGAGGGATTCTGGACCACAATCAAAAGCAGGAATTGCGGTTGATAAAGAAAACTTACAAAAGGGCGACTTAATATTCTTTGCACACAATCAAGGAAAAGGTAGTGTTCATCATGTTGCAATGTATATTGGTGATGGGAATATGATTCATTCACCAAGAGCTGAAAGATCGGTAGAAATTATACCGTTAAATACACCAGGATATATAGAAGAATACGCTGGTGCTCGTCGTTACTTACCTTAAAAAAGATAGGGGGGCTTTATATGAAAAAGGTTGTTCGCTATTCATTAGTTAGTACTTTACTCGTCTCTTCATTTTTAGTAGGCTGTGCGAAAGAAAAAACAGCTACGAAGCCGAAAGATGAGAAAAAAGTATTACAACTACTAGAAACGGGTGAAATTCCATCACTGAATTCTGGAAAAGTAACAGATGCAGTATCGTTTAATGTTTTAAACAATGTTATGGAAGGATTATTCCGTTTATCGAAAAATGATGAAGTGATTCAGGCTGGGGCACAAAAATATGAAGTGAGTAAAGACGGAAAGACATATACATTCCACTTGCGTGATGCGAAATGGTCTAATGGTGATCCGGTAACAGCTCAAGATTACGTATATGCTTGGAAGCAACTTATAAATCCAGATACAGCCTCTCAATATGCATATATCGCGTACGATGTGAAGAATGCGGAAAAGATAAATAAGAAACAATTAGGCTTAGAAGAATTAGGTGTGAAAGCAAAGGATGATAAAACGTTCGTTGTTGAGTTAGAACATCCAGTACCGTATTTTACGAAACTACTTATTTTACCGTCTTTCTATCCAATTAATGAAAAATTTGCGAAAGAGCAAGGTGATAAATACGGGTTAGAGGCAAATAAAGCGATATATAATGGGCCGTTTACATTATCGGAGTGGAAGCACGAAGCGAGCTTTACAATGAAGAAAAACGATAAATATTGGGATAAAAAAGAAGTGAAATTAGATGAAGTAAACTATCAAGTTGTTAAAGAAATTTCAACTGCGGTAAATGTATATGAAACAGATAAGGTAGATAGGGCTGTCATTTCTACAGAATTCGTAGATAAATATAAAAATAATAAAGAACTGAAACAATATACAGATCCAGTTATGTATTTCTTCCGTTTCAATGAAAATGTACCGATTCTTAAAAATAAAAACGCACGCCTTGCACTTAGCACAGTTTTTGATAAGAAGGGACTTGCGACTTCATTTTTAAATGATGGTTCGGTAGCTGCCAACTACTACGTCCCGAAAGGATTTTTAAAAGGACCAGATAAGAAAGATTTTAGAAGTGCAGCAGGAGAGTTTAATAAGACGGACGTAAAACAGGCGAAGGAATATTGGGAAAAGGCAAAACAAGAGACCGGTACAAATGAAGTTACGTTAGAACTATTAAATTATGATTTAGAAAACTTTAAAAAAGTAGGAGAGTATATTAAAGAACAGCTTGAGAAAAACTTATCAGGCTTAAAAGTAAATGTGAAACTACAACCACATACTCAAAAACTAGCGTTAGAGAAGAAAAAAGAATATGAAATGTCGTTATCACGTTGGTTACCTGATTATCCAGATCCAATGACATACTTAGAAGTTTTCCTTTCGGGAAGTACCGTTAATAATACAGGATATGCAAATCCAGAATACGATGCGTTAATTAAGAAGATTAAAACAGAATTAGGTAATGATGAAAAAGCTCGTTGGAAAGCAATGCAAGATGCTGAAAAAGTACTTCTTGATGATGCAGTAATTGCACCGGTATTCCAGCGCGGACTATCTTACTTACAAAAACCGTATGTAAAAGATTTATACGTTCACCAATTTGGTCCAGCAACTAGCTTGAAATGGGCGGACATACAAAAGTAAAGAAAGAGAAAAAACAGACTTCACGTATGTGATAGTCTGTTTTTTTCTTAGTTAAAGCTGATGATAGTTCATGGTATAATTTACTAGTCTATAAACAGTATTAGGAGGGGCACTATGTCTGTATTTGTAAAGGGGAAAGTAATACATACGAAAAGATTGGTGATGAGAAAACCGAATATAGAAGATGTTGATCAATTGTATAACATATTGAAAAAAGAAGCTGTTGGTCAATGGCTTGCTAAATCAAGAGGTATGTCAATAGATGAAACTAAAGATTATATTAGTCAACTTATATTGCATTGGGAACAGTATGATTTTGGTGTATGGCTGTTATTCAAAAATGAAACAGACCAGTTATTAGGACATTGTGGTTTAAGAAAGGTAAATGAAACAGGAGAAACAGAAATTATGTATCTCCTTGATCCAGAGTATTGGAGGAATGGATATGCGTCAGAAGCAGCAGAGGCTTCCATTCAATATGCAACAGGGACGATGAATTTAAAAAGAATAATTGCTAGGGTTAAAGTAGCTAATGAGAATTCGAAAAAACTTTTACGCAAGCAAGGCTTTACATATACTCAAGATGTTGATCATAGTGGGCGTTTATTATCATATTTTGAACTCAATACATCATCTGATGAATTATAGACATTTTATGTGTTTTTTCACTACTTAAAAATAAAATTATTACTAAAATTCCAGTGTGAAATTTATGTAGAATCTTGTATAATTAACATGTTTCTTTGGAAACACTTTCTTGCTCTATAAGTATTTAACTTAATAGTGTAAAGAAATGGAATACATACATGTAAATAATAGATAAATAGAATGGAGCATGTATAGAGAAAAAGGAGAGAAATGATGACGTGTCAAAAACAAGGGTTACAATTTAATAGTACTAGAAAGAGGAATAGCAGATGAAGATGAAGCATGCTTTCGGACCAATTATTTTAGCTTGCGTACTTTTTTTCAGTGTATTGCTTATTCCCTCTAAGAGTTTAGTATCACTAATAAGCGATAAAAAGGTAGAAGATGCAGCAACTTCCTTGCAAAAGAAAATTGCAAAGTGTTTTCTTACAGCAAAAAATGTTAGAGAATTCGCAGTATTTACCGATGTATGGTTCATCAGAATTTTTACGAATGGATGCATATCATCCGTCTAATTATTTTAAAGTAAATCCGGCAGGTTTTACTCCATTTTTAATAGGGACTGGTGGTACGCAAAGCTTGGCCCATATTTTAAATATGACGTCTACAATGGATGAATTAGAAGGTAAAAAGGTAGTCTTTGTTCTTTCACCACAATGGTTTACAAAAACCGGTGTATCACAAGGGGATTTTACAAATAATTTCTCCAAACAACAAGCCTATCACTTTATTTTTAATGACGAAATAAATCCTGAAATGAAGAAAAAAATCGCGAAGCGTTTATTAGATTACAAAGTTGTTCGTAAAGATGCGGTATTAAGTAGTTCTCTAGAAAGTATTGTATATAACGATACGAAACATAATATAAAAGCTGGACTAGCTAAACCGCTAGCATATATGTACCGGAATATTTTAGATCATCGAGATTTATTTAATTCTCTATTTAAGATCGAACCGATGAAAGAGAAAACAAATACGGGACTACGTTCAATTTCTTGGGAAGATGCACGTAAACAAGCGGAACAAGAAGGTAAGGCGGAATCCACAACAAATACATTCGGAATTGAAAATCCGTATTATTATAAACATAATTTAAAGAAAAAATTAAAAGGGTTAAAAAACTTTAGAGCAAATGAATCGTATGATGAATCACCAGAATATGATGACTTACAAATTGTTTTAGATCTTTTCAAAGAAAAAAATGTAAAACCACTCTTTATTTCTGTACCTGTAAACGGACCGTGGTATGATTACGCTGGTTTCCCAAAAGAACGCCGTGATGTGTATTATAGTAAGGTCCGCGATCAAGTCGAGAAAGCGGGATACCCAGTAGTCGATTTCTCTAGCCATGAATATGATAAGTATTTCTTAAAAGATACGATTCATTTGGGCTGGAAAGGCTGGATTTATTTCGATGAAGCAGTGCAGAAGTTTTACTCTGAGAAATAACAACTTAGAAACAGGAATGGCAATTAAGCCGTTCCTGTTTTTTAGTATAAAGGATTTTGGTGTGGGCAATTTGGAAAGGCGTGTATATCTTGAATTTGTCTAAAATCATAATGTTTCATTGCAAATTGAGCTTGATAAAGGTATTCATAAACAAATAATTGGTTATTTTGTACGCCGCATAAAACGCCGGATGTCCCTTGCCCATTAATGAGAGAAACACCAACAGGGCGTCCAATTAAGTAGGGTACTTTTTGCTGCCAGTGCATAGGGGAATCACTCCTTTTGAGTTACTATACGAATTATATGACTGAATTGTTGCTTATCCACGTAAATCTTAAACTGGAGGGGTTTTTATGTAATGTCTAGAAGTTATATATGAATCGATTATTAGTGTGAAAGAGGAATGAATTATGGAGAAAGAAAGTATTCTAGAAGAAAAGTTAAGACTAATAGAATGGTGCCAAACATTGAAGTGTGTAACTAATGATGTATGGTTTGAACCTTTTAGAAAAGGTTCATGGGGAATTGCGGATGTGATTTCACATTTTATCGTTTGGGATGAGTTTTTAATGAAATATAGAATTTTGTACTTTATAAGCTCGCAATATGTACCTGATGTTCCAACAGATGTGGAAGAAAAGAACAAGAGTGCAATGAGATATGCGAGGTCTGGTATTTCAAAAAAAGAATTAATAGATCAGTTTATATCCACCCGTAAACAATTAGTTGATCAAATTAATCAAATTCCTGCCCAGAATTTTAATGGTGACTACCAATTCGGCACAAAAAGAGTGAGATTAAACGATTATTTTTCATCACTCATTCAACATGATTTAAAACATAAAGAAGAAATTATACAATTCCTAAAACTTAGCGAAGCCAATAATAAAAACCGCTATAATTCTAAATGAATTTATAGCGGTTTGATTAAAAATTTAAGCTAGCTTTTTACGTTTCTTTGCCCATTTTTTTATTGCGAAATACAAAATAATAAGAACAACGCCGCCAATAGCGAAAGATTTCACATATGGTCCAGCAATTTCATTAATATTCTCCCAGTTTTCACCTAGTTTTTCACCTAGATAAATGAAAATGATAGACCAAGGGATTATCGCAAGTGCTGTTAATGTAGTGAAACGTGAAATTGGCATTTTAGTAATCCCAGCTGGAATTGAAATCGCATGACGAACGACAGGGATAAAACGTGCAGTGAAAATTACGCCAGTTCCGTATCGATTAAACCAATCTTCAGCAGCGTCAATTTGTTTTTTATGAATGAAAATATACTTTCCGTAACGTTCTAATACAGGGCGACCACCGTATCGTCCAATCCAATAAATAAAGACTTGGGCAATGACTCCACCAATGGTACCGAATATAACTGCGCCTACAAATGAGATACTTCCATTTGATACTAAGTATCCCGCATAGGCAAGGACAATTTCACTTGGGATAATCTCAATCATAAGTCCGAGCATTATGCCCCAATAACCTAATCCTTCAAAAAATGTTAATACTGAATGAATAAAACTACTTAACATTGTTGCACCTTCTAGTTCATAAGATTTTTCGAGTAAAAGCTCTTTTTATTTAATAACATAAAAAGTTCACTATATGCAAATTATACCTTATTTAATGAATGTATTGCCATTTTAATAGTTTTTATGTCTTGTATTAGTTTTCCTAGTTTTTATAGTAAACGATATAAATTGAGTTTTCATGAAGAGAGAATGAAAGGAGTATTAAAAATTTCTCATATTTAAAGAAAACGAAAGGGCTAGTAGACTGAAAATTTCGTATAATGATGTAAGTGTTGAATTTACAAAGGGGGAGGAGTTATGCGTTTTACAGATCCTATTTACGGACCAATTACTATTCACAATAGAGACATCATACGATTGATCGATACTAAAGCGTTTCGAAGATTGGCCTATATAAAACAGCAAGGGCATACATATTTTTTACATAAGAACGCAATACATACAAGGAAAGAACATTCGATAGGTGTATATGTACTGGTAAATAAAGTAATAGAACATCTTATAGAGATTGGTGATATTCATTTATCAAAATATGAACGGAAATTAGTCTCTACTGTAGCACTTCTACACGATATTGGACATGGTCCATATTCGCATTGTTTTCAGAAAATCTCAGGTGAGGATCATGGCGATTTGACCGTTCGAATTATTCAAGAGGATGATGAAATACGTGCGATTTTAAATAAGACTACTGGATTATTAGAAGATGTAACGAAAGGTTTAACAGAAGATGGAGTTTTTCCGATTATAGATGAGCTATTATTTAATTCACTAGGAATGGATCAATTAGATTTTTGGAATAGAGATTTATATTATTCATCGCTTGAGTTAGAAGGTATTGAGATTAAAGCACTAATCTCGACTATGCGTTTTATAGATGGAAAGCTTGTAATTGAAGAGAATGGTATACCTTATATTGAACAGTTGATTCAAATGAAAAAAGATCTTTATAATTATGGATTTGGTCATCCATTTGTAGTAGGTAAAGACTTATTATTGCAATTTATTTTCAAAAAGATAGAAGAGAAACACATTTCGTTCCATACTCCGGAGCTGCAAAATTTCTTTCGTAAAGCAAAGAGAATAGAAGTGAAGGACTTTCTTCCGTTGCAGGATGAAATAATTTCTAATGAAATAAAGTGCTTTGCAAAATCAAATCACGTAGAAATAGCATCGTTAATTCAGCTTTATTTTTCAACATCCAAAAGCTTACCATTTGAAAAAGGGCTTGAAGGTGATTTTAACGAGAAAAATAATAAATTAGCGATAATAACTGAGAAAGGGCTTACAGTTACATATGTAAGTGGTATTTATGTTTATAGGAATGGTCAGTTAGAAGATATTATGGAACGATCATCTTACATTCAAGACATAGTGAATTTACCGAAAAAAGAATATGCGTATTCAATTTGATTAGCCGAGTAATTCGAAAAGTGGATGGGGTGAAAATATGGATTGGCATGAACGTTTATTAGAAATGGATGATTTACCAATTATTTTAGAGTGGTATAATGACGAAGAATTACATAACATAGCGGACGTGAAACCATTCAAACGATATACAATAGAAGAACTTCGAAAGTATTGGACAGAAAAACTGTCTCGATCTTATGCAAGTTATCAAGTGATCGTAGTAGAGGATGAAGTAATAGGGAGAATTGGATTAAAAAAGAAGAGAAATGACGATATATATGTGATGGAGTACTCAATCTTGATTGGCGTCTCAAATTTATACTCAAAAGGGCTCGGAACAGAGATTACAAATTATTTTATCACTAAATCATTTTTAGACCCTGATATAAAAGCGGTTGTATTGCAAGTTAGGGAAGATAATAAGAGGGCAATGCGATGCTATGAGAAAGCTGGGTTCAAAAAAACTGAATCGTATGTAGAGAATCAGCTGAAAATGTATGAGATGCAAAGAGTTAAGGAGTGCAAAATAGTATAGAAATTAAAAAATAGGAGCACTTCTACTCCTATTTTTTACGGCTTCACATCTAAATTTTGTAAAAATAACGTTGCTGTCACATAACGTTTCGCTAACATTTGTACATATGCGGTATGTACAGATAGTGTAGCGATAATAATAGCGTTACGAATTGCTTCGCGTTGTTCGTTATTAATTTGATCGAACTTGCTTGCGATTTTATCAGCTTTTTCTTTTACAATGTTTTCAATTGTATGAATGGTATCTGTAGCATTTAGTTGTATGCAATTCCCTTGATTTAGTTCTTCAAATAATGAGGAATAAGCTACATATAAATGAACAGGGTTAATTAAATCATCACTTCGATCGGCCGGGTCATTTACGATGAGTCGTAATAGTTTACGAATAGATTCAAAATCAAGCGCTGTTTTTAAATCTTCAACAATAAATAATAAGGCTGCTTGTTCGATTGAGTATTTCTTCCCTTTTTGAGGGGAGCCAATCATTTCTTTTATATCTCGTTTCACCCAGTTTTGCATAGCAGTTACAGAGAAACTTGTGTTTTCAATCTGATTACCAAGCGCAACTATTTCATTTAAAGAAAAACCGACATCCGTATCATCGATTTTAATTAATTTTTCAAAAATAGGTGAAAGTGCGGTTGTAATAAAAGCTGTAACGCTTTGTCCGCTTTCAATATCTTTTTTATGTGACTTTGCCCAAGCTTCTTGTAAAATGCTAAGAGGCTTTTTCGTATTCCATCCTCTAAGTGATAGAAGGAGCGTTGCCATTTCGTTTCGTGTGAGATGAAATGTTTCCATCTTTTCACCTCCAAAATTATAAAAAGTTCTTATGAACTTATAATATGTTTTGTTTCATTTAAAGTCAATTCCGTTTTGCTTAATTTTCCTTTGTCATGAAATTGTCGTAAGTAAATAATACTTGCATATTTCGACAAAAGTTCATATAATAAGTTCATAAGAACCTTTAAAATGGTTTTAAAACAAATCTATCATTCTAAATTTACAAGAAAGGTAGATTTCACATATATCTATATAAAAGGAGAATGGATATAATATGTTGAAAAAACTTGTAGCAGTAATGACAGCATTCATGGTTATCTTTGGAGCTAGTAGCTTTATGTTCGTAAATCACGCGGAAGCGAAAAGTTACAAATCTGGTAAGAAATCATATACACCAAGTTCTGGTCAAAATTCAAAAGTTGATTTAAACAAAAAAGATTCTAATGTAAATTCACAAAAAACGACAACAGATTCAAAAACAAAAGCAACAAACACAGCACCAAAAAGTAATAAAGGAAGCTTTATGAAAGGCTTATTACTAGGTGGTCTTGGTGGTTTACTAATGGGTAGCTTATTTGCAAATATGGGAGCTCTTGGTTCTGTATTAGCGTTTATGGTAAATATGTTAGTAATGGCTGGTATCGTAATGTTAGCAGTTCGTGCATTTAAATACTTCAAAGATCAACGTAAGAAGAAGGCAGATGAAGTAGCATGGAAACAATAAAAATTTCTGAACAAGAGCTTATAAATGCACTTTGTGTATATATCGCTGAAAAAAAGACAAGTTGGTCCAGAAGAAGTTTCAGTTGAACTAATGTATGATGATGACTACGGTTTCTCTGCAGAAGTAGAGGTGAATGGTCGCCAGCAAATTTTAATTCAAGCAAACTTAATCGAAGCGCTACGCTTGTTGCTAGATAGAGAATACAATGTCAATTCATTTGCAGCAAGATTGCAACTTGAATTAGATGATGAAGAAGGCATTTACGCATTAGCGAAATTTAATAATAATGAACAATAAAACTGTTAGAGCTGTATGCTCTAACAGTTTTTTATTTGGATTAATATTGCTGGTATGTTTCTTCTTTTAGAATAAAATCCAGTATTTCATGTGCCTTCAATTTAGTATTTGCATCATTTTAACTATCTACACCAAAGTTGGCTATCCAAATAAATAATAATTTTGACATAAAACGACTTTTGTTTATTTATTCGACGAATTGCGACAAATGAATCGCAACTATATTTGATATGATAGTTCAGAAATCTTATATTTTATTATTCAAAGCGAGGTAGAAGAATGATGGTGTGAATTTAGCTGAATTTGCTCATAAGGCTTCTGGTAAAAAAGAAGTGTGTATATCGAGAAGGTTAGAAAAGTTCGAAAAAGGAGAACGGAACATGGAAACACAAACTTACAAGTATCCTAGACAAAAGATTAATGGGATTTGGCTAATAATTGCTGGAGCAGCAATGTTCTTACTTTTAATAAAACATAACGGATATCCAAATGTGTGGCCTTTTATTATTGTTTATATATCAGGAATGATATGGCAATTGAGCTCTAAAACTAGGAGGAGATTAGCGGTTGGTTCTGGAACACCGGAACAAAAAAAGTGGGCTGATTTTTCAATAATTATATTGGCTATTTTAGTTTTTCTCGCTTTTCATTTTGGTGGTGATGATTATAGAAGTTGTTGGTTACTAATTCTTTTAGCAGTAGGTATTCATTTTATACCGTTTATTCCAGTACATGGGAAGATGATGTGTTTGCTGTCCATTATTTTAATAATCAATGCATCCATAGGATTAATCATTACTAACGTAAATCTAGATGTCTTTTTTGTAGTGGATGGTTTAATAAAAATTTTATTTGGTGTAATTTTTATTAGGTTAAGTCCTATTGATTTTTAAAATATAGTTTATAAAAATTTTAGAAAAGAAGGCATAGTAATGCAATTTTTTATGTTAGTTATTAGTGTAGGATTAATATTTTTTGTTCATTACATAACGAAACAGGTGTTTAAGTATGAAGTAAATCATCTCATCAGTTCAAAAAAACGCTTTATAATAAATCTTTTGCAATTTGTTAGATTTGCACCATTAATTGTATTACTTGTAATATACATACTGGTTTTAACAACTTTGCATACGAAAACAGGTATTCGACTATCTCATGCATGGTATGCTGCGCAATTTTGGGCTTATTATACGTTTTTGTATTGTATTTATATAATAACTAGGAAAAAACTGCTTCTGTTTTCCATGGTTATAGCCTTAATAATGGCCATTTATTACACTCCGTTGTTCCACTTTGAAAACCAATTTATAGGATTGTATGTAATTGTTGCTGATGTTTGCGGAATTATAATGTTTATAAATTTATGGATGTCGATATCGAAAGTTTTAGTCGGAATGAAAAATAGGTAATTTTGGTTTCTGTAATTGACGTAACAGAAATACTAGATGTAGTACAAAAATTATAAAAAAGGCGGTGGAAATGAATCCACCGCTTTTTTATATGCTAATTTTTCACGCTTTCATTTGTTGATTTTCTTCAAATGATTGAAAATCACGCCAAATCTCATTCATCTTCCGTCTACCAACATCAACCATTGGATTAAACTGAATCGCAGCTTTCTGACGTACAGTGTGAACATTTTGAATTGCTTGTTGTAAATGTTTTTCAACCGAATTAGATGTTTTATTAGCTTGTTTTACGATTGAATAGCCAGCAACGGTTCCTTGCGCCATTGCGATTTTACCACTTTCAATTCCAGTAATATTGCCGGCTACAAATAAACCGGGAAGAGGGGTTTCCATTTCTTCTGAATGAAGTGGAACATGTCCGCCTAATTCCGGAATGTAATGGAATGGGCATCCCGCTACAGCGGCAAGCTCAGCAAGAGGATACAAACCTCCGGCAATACAAACGAAGTCAGCCTCATATATCTTTTCTGAGCCATTAATAACATTTCCGTTAGAATCAGTATTAGCTACTCGCACACCCTCAACTTGATCTGTACCGATAATTTCAAGTGCAGCTTTCCGGAGATGAAGTGGTGTCCCGTTTATTTTCATTCCGTTATTTGGATAGAAGGTTAATCCAGCTTTTCGAATCCAATCATATTTCATAAAACGACTACCTATACGCAGCAAAGCAGAAGGAGCGAGGTGAGCCGCATTTAAAAGAGAGTTCAAAACTTCTTCTGGTTCACCAGCCTTTTGGCTTAAATCACTTTTTTCGGGAAGTACAATATGATCCACATTAATTCCAGCTAACTGTAGTTCATTTAAAATAGCGAATGACAAAATGTTAGCGCCAATAATGATTCCTTTTTTTCCAACTTGCACGCGATGAACATTCGTCATAACTTGAGCTGCTCCAATTGACATAACCCCTGGAAGTGTCCAGCCAGGAAGGGGAATAGAATACTCAGCGGCACCAGTAGCAATGAGTACGAACGGTGCTTCTAATGTACCGATATTTGTATGTATGAGCCAAGAGTTCTCATCTTTATCTAAATTAAAGACAGAAACACCGCACCGAATATCGACTGAAAGTGATGTTGCTTCTTCGTGAAGGCGTTTGGATTCTTCTATGCCGTTCCACCATTCACCAGTAGGCTCTTGATGCAATTGTCCTAACAATCTCCCGCCAGGCTTCATAAATTCATCAATAACAAGTACGTTAAGTCCAAAATGGGCACAAGAGATAGACGCTGATAATCCTGCTGGTCCTGCGCCAATAATAATTACATCTATCATTGCTTTTTCACCATCTCTCTCACGATATTTGGATGCTGTTTTCCACTTTCAACAACCATATTGTCTTCTACAACAGTTAAGCACGCTCTTACGTTCGTTTGATTATTTACTGTCACGCGGCATTCTGAACAATGTCCGATATTACAATAAATACCTCTTGGTGTCCCGCTATCTTCATGGACCCTTAAAGTTCGTATTCCGTTTGCTAGCAGGGCAGCAGCTATAGTTTCGTGTTCATAAGCTTCGTATTGTTGACCGTTAAATTGAAAAGTGATGCGTTCACTATTATTTAAACTACCTAAAATAGGGTGATTTGTAATTCTACTCATTTACTTTCACCTACCGCTCCAAAAGTAACCGCACGTATTGGTGGTTGATATTTTAAAGGTATTTCATTAGGAGTTATGTCAGGGTTTGCATTTTCAATCATTCGATCTATCATCATTCTACATGTGCGGCCACCGCAAAATCCCATGCCAGCACGTGTTCTTAGTTTTAATTCTCTTGCCGAGCATTTATATTCAGCAATTGTCGATTGAAGTTGTCCGTATGTAACTTCTTCACAACGACAAACAATTAAGTTCTCTTTATTCGTCATATGTATTCCTCCTCTAGTTCGGTTTGCACAAATTATTATGCAAAAACTATGCCAATATAGAGGAGGAGAGGGGTTATCCCGCTATTTGCTGGGCAGTAAGACCCCACCTCAAAATTCAGTGAAAGCAAAGAGGTTAGGTGGGGGGCGGGCTGCCCGTAAAAGCCCGCTTGGTGAGGCTAATAATCAAGTGGGGATGAACAAAACCCCCACTGATTAAAGTTTCACTTTATTGTAACCCCAGTCTTTTTAAACGGTTATATAAAGTGGCCCTCGTTACGCCAAGTTGTTTCGCACATTCTAATTTATTACCATCTAAAATGCGTAAAGCTCGCTCAATGACCTTTTTCTCGTGCTCATCCATTTCTTCTTGTAAAGAAAGAATCGTATTATTGTTGCTAAGTAATAGGGATTGAGCTGCGTGATTGTCTAAAGTTTCATTTGTATGAAATGGTAAATATTCTTGTTTAATAATACCATCTGTCGCAAATACGACGAGTCTTTCAACTACGTTGCGGAGCTCGCGAATATTACCAGGCCAATTGTAATGAAGTAGTTCATGCATAATATTTGAAGGTAAGTCTCGAATTGGTCTGTTATAGTTTATTGAAAAATCGTTTAAGAATGAGTATGTTAATTCGATAATATCCTCTCGTCTTTCGCGTAGTGGCGGAATATGCAAGCTAACTACATTTAAGCGATAGTATAAATCTTCTCGGAAAGTTCCTTTTCTCATTTCTTCTTGTAAATCACGATTTGTAGCAGCGATAATACGGAAATCAATATTTATTTCTTTTTCTCCACCAACTCGGTAATACTTTCGTTCTTGCAGTACACGCAAAAGTTTCACTTGCATATCGAGAGGCATTTCGCCTATTTCATCAAGGAATAAAGTACCACCTTGCGCGAGCTCAATTTTCCCTTTCTTACCTTTACTATTTGCACCAGAAAACGCCCCGCGCTCGTAACCGAATAATTCACTTTCAAATAACGCTTCTGGGATTGCACCGCAGTTGATCGAAATGAAAGGGGCATTTGCTGTCTCACTTGCTTCATGAATTGCTTTCGCAAATACTTCTTTTCCAACACCGCTTTCGCCAAGTATTAAAACCGTTGATTTTACCGAACAAACCTTTCTAGCTAATTGAATGGTTCTTTGTATAACAGGGCTTTTTCCATTCATCGCAAGGAAAGGATCGGATGTATCTTTATATTTTGCTACTTCTTGTTCCAATCGGTGCATTTCATGCGACATATTAAATAGTTTTTCATTCAAAGCGACTTGATTTGTAACATCAGTTTCGGAAACGACTGCTCCTATAATTTCCTCGTTGCAATAAACTGGATTTGAGTTAATTAATACGAACAAATCTGGTCGAGGTTGATGGAACTGAGCGATTATACTTTTTCCGTCATGTAATGATTGTAAAATTTCTAAATCTTTATAATCAAAAAAACGAGTGATTGGTTGTCCGATAATTTCATTATGGTTGACTGAAAAAATCTTTTCGGCGCCATCCGTCCAAGTACGGACGCATTCTTTATCATCGATGACTGTAACAGAAGAATCAGTTGTTTGAATAACAGTATTATAAAAAGCTTGTAGTTCATTGTAATACTTATAAAGAAAAGGAATCGTTTGCTGAGCAGTTATACAGCATATAGGTTCTTGAGTTTCGTTTATAATAACGACCGCTGAATAGCTAGAAAAGGCTTCGATTAAAGCATTGAAAGAGTCATTTTCATATATAACTGCACAACTCCATTTTTCAGTAGATGAATGGATGTAATAAAATTTGTCACCTACTTGTTTCATGTACTTAAACATACTTGTACGATCGATTGATAAAATTTTTATAAACTCTTTTATTGTTGGAAATGAAAATGTCATAATGTCCTCCTGTTATGTATAAAAATTTAGACAGTGATAAAAAAATAATACACCTATTTACGATAAATTTAAAATATTTTTACAAATAAAAATTATTTCATATAAATAGTTCTGCATGTAGAGTTGGCACACCAATTGCATAAATAGAAAGTGAGAGATTTAGGAGAAAGGGGGGTGCTATGTGAGACACTGTGACGTTTTAATAATAGGCGGTGGTATTATAGGTTGCTCTATCGCGTATTACACATCAAAATACGGAAGAGACGTAACAATCATTGAAAAAGGAGAATTTGTCAGTGGGACGTCTTCACGGTGTGATGGGAACATTTTGGCTATTGATAAAGACCCAGGTTTTGATAGTCAAATGTCGTTAGTAAGTCAAAATTTAGTAACTGAATTAAGTGTAGAGTTGGAGCACTCATTTGAATATAGGGCGCCAGGAAGTATTCTCGTTTGTGAATCAGACGAAGAGATGGAGGCAGCACAGCAATGGGTGAATCGTCAAAAAGAAGCTGGTTTACCGTTTCGAATGCTTGATCGGCAAGATATAAGAGAAGAATCGCCATTTTTTGCGGATGATTTATTAGGTGGTTTAGAATGCGCAACGGATTCGACTGTAAATCCATATCTTCTTGCTTTTTCACTTCTTGCAGAATCGAAGAAATTTGGTACGAAAGCTTTTAATCATACAGAAGTAAAAGAAATGAAAAGAGATATAGACGGTTCCTTTATTGTAGAAACGACAAATGGGACGTTTACTGCGAAGCAAGTGGTGAACGCAGCCGGTGTGTGGGCTCCTAAAATTGGACAGATGTTAGATGTGAATATCCCAATTGAACCGAGAAAGGGGCATATTATTGTAGCTTCCAGGCAACAACACGTTGGCTGCCGTAAAGTAATGGAATTTGGTTATTTAATTTCTAAATTTGGTGGAAAACGAAAAGTGGATGCTTTAACTGAGAAATACGGGGTAGCTCTTGTATTTGAACCGACAGAAAGCCAAAATTTTTTAATTGGTAGTAGTCGAGAGTTTGTAGGGTTTCATACGAGGATAAATAGCGAGGTTATTAAATGTATTGCAAATAGAGCAATTCGTTTTTATCCGAAAATGGCAGATATGATGGTGATTCGTTCATATGCTGGATTACGCCCGTGGACAGAAGATCATTTGCCAATCATTTCAGGAGTGGAACATATTCCGAACTACTTTATAGCAGCAGGACATGAAGGCGATGGAATTAGTCTTGCGGCAGTTACTGGGAAAGTGATTGAGGAGTTATTAAATGAAAAAGAAACAATCATTCCTATTGAACCACTTCGTTTGAGTCGTTTTACAGAAAGGGTGTTAAACGGATGAGGTCACAGAAAGTCTTTACGACGATTGATACACATACGGGCGGGAATCCAACGAGGACATTAATTAGCGGACTTCCTAAGTTAATTGGAGAGACGATGGCAGAGAAGATGTTACATATGAAAAAGGAGTATGACTGGATTCGCAAATTGTTAATGAATGAGCCACGTGGTCATGATGTAATGTCAGGAGCACTATTAACAGATCCGTGTCATCCTGAAGCTGATATAGGTGTTATATACATAGAGACAGGTGGATATTTACCGATGTGTGGCCACGATACAATCGGTGTATGTACAGCTTTAGTTGAATCAGGTTTAATTCCAGTAATTGAACCGGTTACTTCTTTAAAGCTAGATACACCAGCTGGCTTAGTTGAAGTAGATATTTCTGTTCAAGATGGAAAAGCGAAAGAAGTCTCCTTCTGTAACATACCAGCTTTTTTACTGAAAAATATTTCTGTACACGTCGAAGAAATTGGAACTGTAGAGGCGGATATTGCGTATGGAGGGAATTTTTATGCCATTATCGATGCGAAGTCAGTAGGTTTAGAGTTAATACCAGAAAACGCATCTACAATCATCGATAAGGCGATTCATATTAGAAATACAATTAATGAGAAGTTTGAAATCATTCATCCAGAGTATTCGTTTATAAGAGGATTAACACATGTTGAATTTTATACAGATCCTACTCATGAAAGTGCGCATGTGAAAAATACAGTTGTTGTTCCGCCAGGAGGAATTGATCGATCTCCATGTGGCACAGGAACATCAGCGAAGTTAGCTGTATTATACGCTCATAAAAAAATTGATATCGATGAAGAATTTGTTCATGAGAGTATTGTAGGTTCTTTATTTAAAGGGTGTGTTATGAATACAACATATGTAGAAAATATTGAAGCTGTAGTAACGAAAATTATGGGATCAGCTTGGCTTATGGGTATGCATAGATTTTTTTACAATGAAAAGGATCCACTTAAAGAAGGCTTCTTGCTAATTCCGCCGATGGAACATGAAACGGAGGATGTAAAATGAACATTCAAAAAATGTATACAGCAGTAGATGTGCACGTAGCTGGCGAAGCATTTCGTGTAATAAAGGACGTACCATGCAAATACTACTACAGTTTAGAACATTTAAATGAACAATTTTCAGGCGAATTAGCAGAAGAAATGCAGCTTTTATTAAATGAACCACGTGGTTTTATTGGGTTAAATGGATGTACTGTCGTTCCTTCTATTCATAAGGAAGTTGATGCAGCTGTATTATTTTTTAATCATGAAGGATCTATTCCTCTTCATTATGGAGGTATTGTTGCGGTAATAACAATGTTACTAGAAAGTGGATATTTAAAAAAGAGAGAGTCTAATCAATACAAAATTGAAACACTATCTGGAATATTTTCAGTCCATGCCTATGTAGAGAATGATGAAGTTATTTCGGTGTCGTTTGAAAGTAAACTATGTTATATGATTGAGAAAAATTTAAAGGTTGGTAATATAAGTTACTCTCTCATACAGGCAGATAAAGTATATGCAGTTGTAGAAAAGGATACGTATTCGCCAGAAATCAGTATTGAAAACATCTCTAAATTAAAAAAATGGGGTGAAGCTACACTTCAAGCTATACAAAAACAGTCATTAATAAAAAGACTTATTTTAGTAGATTCTATGCAAAAAGAAAAGAACCATATAAAGTCGATTACATTTCATGAAGATAACTTTATAGTGCGTTCACCAGGTTTTGTTTCTACTATTGTGTCTTATGTTCATGCTTTATTTAAAAATGAATATATAGCGGATAAAGCTTTTAAAAATGAAAGTATTTTTAATAGCTTTATAACAGTGGAACAAGTGAAGAAAGAAGAGCTAGGATACATTTTCCGTTTTAAAAGTAGAGGGTTTATTACAGGCATGCAGACGTTTCTATTAGACCCTACAGATCCGTTTCCAACAGGATTTCTATTAAAATAAAATGTTAAAGGGAGAGATAAAGATGCAAAATATTAAAGGGGCATTTCCAGTATTAATAACACCAATGGATGAGTTTCAAGAGATTGATTGGAAAGGTGTAAAGCAAAACGTAAACTACTTTATTGAGAAAAAAGTAGCTGGAATTATTATTAATGGAAGTACGGGAGAATTTGTTAGTTTATCAAAAGAAGAACGATTTAACATGGTAGAAACAGTATTAAAAGAAGTTGATGGCCGTATTCCAGTCATTGTTGGAACTGCTGCGGAGACGACGAAAGAAACGATTGAATATACGAAACATGCAGAAGCGCACGGAGCGGATTGTGCATTAATTATAAACTCTTACTATTGTAAACCGAAGGAAGAGGAAATCTATTTTCATTTTAAAGAAATCTCAAACGCTGTAAATATACCAATAATGTTATACAATAACCCATTTACTTCTGGTGTTGATATGAGTACAGAGCTAATGCTCCGTATTGGAAAAGAGTGTGAAAATGTTACACATATTAAAGAATCTAGCGGAGATATTCGAAAAGCGAGAGATTTAGTAAGACAAGGCGAAGGTGCTTTTCAAGTTTTCTGTGGGTCTGAAGATTTAGTTATGGAATCTTATTTAGTTGGTGCAACGGGATGGGTTTCAGTGGCTGGAAATATCGTTCCAGGTCTCGTTACGAAAATGTATGAGCATTTTCAAAATGGTGAATTAGAAAAAGCATGGGAAATAAACGATGCTATTTTACCTCTTTGTGAGTTTCTTGAAGGGTCTGGGAAATATGTACAAATCGTTAAACGTTCAATGGAATTACACGGGCAAGTCGGAGGGCCTTCACGTTATCCGAGATTAGGATTAACTGAAGGAGAAGATCAAAAGCTTCAAACGATTTTATCAGAAATTGCAGCTCATGCAGCTGTTTAAAAAAGGAGGAGAGCATATATGTTAACGACAAACATTGAGCTGAAACCAAAAGTGAAAGCGTTTTTAAATGAAGAAATTAAAATGTTCATTAATGGCGAATTTGTCCCTTCTATTAGTGGGAAGACATTTGAAACATACAATCCAGCGACAGAAGACGTTCTAGCGGTCGTATGTGAAGCACAAGAAGAAGATGTTGATATCGCAGTAAAAGCGGCAAGATTTGCTTTTGAATCAGGCCCGTGGGCAGAGATGACTACTGCTGAAAGAGCACATCTTATTTATAAATTAGCAGATTTAATTGAAGAACATAGAGAAGAATTAGCACAGCTTGAGGCTTTAGATAATGGGAAGCCATATCAAGTAGCACTTGATGATGATATTTCAGCGACTGTAGAAAATTATCGTTATTACGCGGGATGGGCTACAAAAATTATCGGGCAAACCATTCCAATTTCAAAAGATTATTTAAATTACACACGCCATGAACCAGTTGGTGTTGTTGGTCAAATTATTCCGTGGAATTTTCCGCTCGTTATGTCTTCTTGGAAAATGGGTGCCGCTCTTGCGACAGGTTGTACCATTGTACTAAAACCTGCAGAGCAAACGCCTTTATCTTTATTATATACAGCGAAGCTATTTAAAGAAGCTGGTTTTCCAAGTGGTGTCGTAAACTTTGTACCAGGTTTCGGCCAAGAAGCAGGAGCTGCAATTGTAAACCATCATGATATTGATAAAGTAGCTTTCACAGGTTCCACAGTTACAGGGAAATATATTATGCGTCAATCTGCAGAGACAATTAAACATGTAACTTTAGAACTTGGTGGTAAGTCACCAAATATCATTTTAGAAGATGCTGATTTAGAAGAAGCGATTAACGGTGCATTCCAAGGCATTATGTATAATCATGGTCAAAATTGTAGTGCAGGATCCCGTGTATTTGTTCATCGGAAGCATTATGAAACTGTAGTAGAAGAGCTTGTAAAAAGGGCAAATAATATTAAACTTGGAGCCGGGATGGAAACAGATACAGAAATGGGTCCACTCGTATCTAAAAAACAACAAGAGCGTGTGCTAAATTACATTGCACAAGGAAGAGCTGAAGGTGCTACTGTTGCAGCTGGTGGTGAGCGTGCATTTGAAAAAGGTTATTTTGTTCAGCCGACAGTATTCACAAATGTTACTGATGATATGACAATTGTTAAGGAAGAAATCTTTGGACCAGTTGTCGTTGTACTTCCATTTGATTCGACAGAAGAAGTAATTGAAAGAGCAAATTGCTCTTCATATGGGCTTGCTGCTGGGGTATGGACACAAAATATTAAAACTGGACATCAAGTTGCTAATAGATTAAAGGCAGGAACAGTGTGGATTAATGATTATAACTTAGAAAATGCAGCTGCACCATTTGGTGGATATAAACAATCAGGTATTGGACGTGAGTTAGGTTCATATGCACTTGATAATTATACAGAAGTGAAAAGTGTTTGGGTAAATATAAAGTGAAACGCTATTCAGTGAGGAGTTTTACTGCCTGCAAATAGTGGGATAATATAATATAGTAAGAGATGCGGACAACTGGAAGGTATGAAAAAGGTTGTCCGTTTTCTTATATATAAAATTGCTTTTTCAAAAGAATTATAAGGGGGATTTG
Source organism: Bacillus sp. CDB3 (assembly GCF_002081505.1). NCBI lineage: Bacteria > Bacillati > Bacillota > Bacilli > Caryophanales > Bacillaceae > Bacillus > Bacillus sp. CDB3. The sequence goes on from NZ_ALBR01000033.1 coordinate 61,652, forward strand.
GATGGAGCAGTTAGTAGAATGGTTAGTAGGGCAAGTATGGAGTATTGGTTTAGTTGTTTTCGCATTAGGAGCAGGAGTGTATTTTACAATTGCCACTCGGTTTTTACAAATTCGTTATTTTAAAGAGATGATTAAACTATTATTTGAAGGGAAGAGCTCGGAGACGGGAATATCATCCTTTCAAGCGTTTTGTTTAGCCTTATCAGGTAGGGTTGGAATAGGTAATATCGCAGGGGTAGCGACAGCTATCGCTTTTGGCGGGCCTGGAGCTGTATTTTGGATGTGGGGCCGCTAGTGCGTTCGTTGAATCAACATTATCTCAAGTGTATAAGAGTAAAGTAGGGAATGAATATCGCGGCGGTACACCATATTTTATTGAAAAAGGTTTAAAAATGAAATGGTTTGCAGTCATTGTAGCGGTCGTTGTAACACTTTCATATGGCGTTTTATTACCAGGTATTCAATCTAGTAGTATCGCAGTTGGATTTGAAAATTCTAATGGTATTAGCAAATATATAACTGGTATATTATTAGTTATATTATTAGCAGTGATCATTTTTGGTGGCGTAAAGAGAATTGCCGGCGTTTCGCAAATGCTTGTTCCATTTATGGCAATTGGTTATGTAATTGTTACATGTATCGTATTAATTGCGAATGTAACGGAAATTCCAAGTATGTTTGCATTAATTTTCTCTAGTGCTTTTGGTGTAAATGAAATGTTTGGCGGAATCGTCGGTGCAGCAATTGCATGGGGGGTAAAACGTGCTGTATTTTCAAATGTTGCTGGTGTTGGAGAAGCGACGTATAGCTCCGCTGCTGCTGAAGTATCGCATCCTGCAAAACAAGGGTTAGTTCAAGCGTTTTCTGTATATATCGATACAATTGTTGTATGTACAGCGACAGCGCTTATGATTTTAATAACAGGTATGTATAATGTAATACCTGAAGGGAAAAGCGCTATTGTAAAGAATATAGGAAATGTAGATGCAGGTCCAATTTATACACAACAAGCAGTTGAAACTGTTATGACAGGATTTGGTCCAATATTTATTTCAATCGCAATCTTCTTCTTCGCATTTACAACTTTACTCGCGTACTACTATATCGCGGAAACGACGCTTACTTATTTAGATCGTGACCTCAAATATAGCTGGTTAAAACCAGTATTGAAAATTGGGTTTTTAATCATGGTTTATATCGGTAGCGTAGAATCAGCGTCGCTATTATGGAACCTTGGAGATTTAGGAATCGGTAGTATGGCATGGTTAAACTTAATCGCGATTCTACTATTAAGTAAAATCGCATTAAAAGTGTTAAAAGATTATGAAGCACAGAAAAAAGAAGGGAAAGATCCAGTGTTTGATCCTAAAAATGTGGGAATTGAAGGTTTAACATTTTGGGAAGAAAAAAGTAAAGAAGTTGAAAGAAAAAACTCTACTGAAAAAGTAACAGTGGATGATAGTGTGAAATTTTAGGGTTTAAAAACTGAAAATTCAATCTTTTTAAGCGGGTAAATTCTATTTAACTGTAAAGAAACGACTTTAATGTAAGAGTGTGCAGCAAAATTAAAATCTTTAAATATAAAAAGTCTCTCCTTAAAATTAAATGAAAAGGGGAGACTTTTTATCCCGCATTAACGGGCAGCAAGCCCCCGCTTTAAAATTCAGCGAAAGCAAAGAAGTTAGATGGGGATCAACTGCCTGTAAAAGCCCGATTGGTTCAACTAGTAATCAGTGGGGGATGAACAAAACACCCACTGATTAAAGTTTCACTTTATTGTATTCTAATCTTTTCGAAATAGTTTTAACTGTTTCATATAGTCAATGGCCTTTGTTTTGTTTTTTGTTTAGATACATATTCGAATTCATTCTTATCTCTATAATAACTATTTATTATGTCTTCTGTAAGAACTCCGTTGGAAATAGCTTTTATAATTGCGCAGTGTGGTTCATTTGTATGAGTGCAGTTAGAAAATTTACATCTCTTAGATATCTCCTCGATATCTGCATAGCCAAGATCAAAGTTATCCTCATGATTTATTAAGTCAAATCCTATTTTACTAATAATTAACCCCTCCACTTTTCAATGAGTTCTTTAGAATTACACATACAAATTCTATCGTTTTCAAGTTGTATGTAATTTAATATTCCATATTTTGATAAATCGATTTCTCTACGTCAGGAAGAACTCTGTATATACTCTTACCGATTAATGATTCTAATTCATTCTTAATTGTGTAGAAACCTTTCCAATGTAAAGAGGAATGAGAGGTTGTTCCATGTCGTAAACCAACTGAAATCAATCTTTTTTCAAGAGTAGTAAAGCCTTCCGCATCAGCAAGTGCGTCACAAAGGGTAATCACCTTATTGTATAAGTCGTAGTCACTGTTTTTATTCAATATTTCAATTAATCTGCTTTCCATATAATCAGGAACAAGGCCCCACTCTGCCGCGATATCTAAATGCTCATTTTTGCAAGGAAATGAATGCGTCACACATATAATGGCGTTTCCTGTATACCCTAAATTATTCATATACATATAACCATCATAGGAATGAATAACAGATTTTAGTAAAACCTTTATATCTTCCTATATCATGCAGGAGAGCAGCGTTGTATGCTATGTCAGTATCTAGATCGTACCCATTATTAATAAGTTCAACAACTATCTTTTCAGTTGCAAGGGCAACATTACATGAATGTTCGAACCACGGACCTGGGTTTTGTTCATATGCCCACTGGAGTAATTCTCTTGCATATGTCCTATCTAATATATATTTCATATAGGTATCCTTTCTCTAAAAAATTATATATTTAATAATTTCATCTTAGAATTTAATTTTCCTTCTTTAAAAGTTGTTACAATGAAATAAAAGGGGGAAAAGTAATGCGAAATTTAGTAATTGAAGAAATTAAGCAACTAGAAAATGATATTGAAGAGCTTTCTAAACTATTGAAAACTGTAGTAGATGATGGGGCGTCAATTGGTTTTTTACCTCCACTTGAACAAAAAGAAGCAACAAATTATTGGCAAACTGTATTAGAACCAGAAGTGATATTGTATGTTGCTAAAATAAACAATGAAGTGGCAGGAAGTGTTCAATTACATTTAGTTACAAAGCCAAACGGAATCCATAGAGCTGAAATTTGTAAGTTAATGACTCATCCAAACTTTAGACGTAACGGCATAGGACGTTCACTTATGAAAAAAGCAGAGGAACGAGCAAAGCAAGAAAATAGGTCTCTTTTAGTGTTAGATACTAGAGAAGGAGATCCTTCAAATAAATTGTACAAATCATTAGACTATCGAGAAGTTGGAAAAATACCGGAATATGCAATTTCTCCAAATGGTGAGCTAGATGCAACGGTAATTTATTATAAAATGATTTAGTTTTTTTATTTGAAAAGAGGGATAATTTCAAACGACATGTTTGTTATTATGTCTGTGTATTGATTTGTAAAAAAAGATTGATAATTTCAAACAATGTTTGATACAACCCTGTATAATAGTGTTTTTCTTTTGACCCTTTACCTTCATCTGGAATGTTTAATTTAAAGGGACAGTCTGTACAGAGTTTTAACAGTTTTTTTTAGATTTTGATTTTGAAGTCATTTGGTGAATATTAAAATGTTAATCTAAAAAATGGAGGTTGTTGTGATGTTGAAACTGTTTCAATATAACTGGCAAGTTCGTGATGATTGGTTTACATTGTGCGAAGATATGTCGGCTGAAGAACTATTAAAGAAACGGGTTGGTGGATTTGGTAGCATCCTACATACCCTATTTCACATTGTAGATGTGGAATATATGTGGATTTTAGGTTTGCGAGGTGAACCAGTGCCTGAGGAGCCATTGTTTGAAGATTATGCTAGCTTGCAAAAAGTGAAAAATCTTTCGGATCAATACCACGAGAAAGTGAAGCCATTTGTGACATCTTGGACAAATGAAATGGATTCTCGGAAACTTTCAGAAACTGATTTCAATGAAGAACCGATAAGCTCTAGAGACGCCCCAATCAGGCGCAGAGTCATTGAATGTACACACGGAGAGATAATACGTCATGTCATTGTCCATGAAATCCACCATATCGGCCAGTTATCTATATGGGCACGTGAAATAGGAAAGGAGCCAGTTTCCGCAAATCTGAGAGGAAGAGGGCTATTCGATAATTAGACTGCCTTTGCCAATTTCGCATTTAACAACTTAGTGCAAGTACCACCTTTATTTTAACGAAAAGATAACTTTTGACCATCTAAATTATTTTAGATGGTCTTTTTTTGTGAAAACGATGAAAAATATAGAAGAAACTGCAATTATTTATAAAAAAATGTGTCTAAAATATTGTCATATTTGCTTCTTTAAGATATCCTTTTCATGAAGAGGTGGAAAACATGGAAAAAGTACTAGTTTTCGGGCATAAAAACCCAGATACAGATGCAATTTGTTCTGCGATTGCTTATGCAGAATTGAAAAAAGAATTAGGAATGAATGCTGAGCCTGTACGTTTAGGTGAAATCAGCGGTGAAACTCAATTTGCGTTAGACTATTTTAAAGTAGAAGGACCGCGTTTTGTTGAGACAGTTTCAAGCGAAGTGGACAATGTTATTTTAGTTGACCATAACGAGCGTCAACAAAGTGCTAACGATATCGAATCTGTTCGTGTGTTAGAAGTTATTGACCATCACCGTATTGCTAACTTTGAAACAAGCGATCCTATATACTACCGTTGTGAGCCAGTTGGTTGTACAGCTACAATCTTAAACAAAATGTACAAAGAAAATGGTGTTGCAATTCGTAAAGAAGTTGCAGGCTTAATGTTATCTGCAATCATTTCAGATTCTTTACTATTCAAATCTCCAACTTGCACAGAACAAGACGTAGCAGCAGCTCGCGAATTAGCGGAAATCGCTGGTGTAGATGCAGATAACTACGGCTTAGAAATGTTAAAAGCTGGTGCTGACTTAAGCGGAAAAACAATGGAGCAATTAATCTCCCTTGACGCTAAAGAATTCCAAATGGGTAACGCGAAAGTTGAAATCGCACAAGTAAACGCTGTTGATACAAACGATGTTCTTGTACACCAAGCGGAACTTGAAAAAGTTATCTCTACCGTAGTAGAAGAAAAAGGTTTAGACCTATTCTTATTCGTTGTAACTGATATCTTAACTAACGATTCTGTCGGTCTTGCGATCGGTAAAGCAGCAAACGTTGTTGAGAAAGCATACAACGTAACATTAGAAAACAACACAGCTACTTTAAAAGGTGTTGTATCTCGTAAAAAACAAATCGTACCAGTATTAACAGAAACATTCCAAGCTTAATATTATTGAGTATGGATAAACAGAAAGGACAAGTAGTCGGATTGGCTGCTTGTCTTTTTTATTATTAAGTTATAGACGATCCTATTGGATGGAAATAAAGAAGGATAGCAATAGCTATCCTTCTTATCGTTTATTCATAAGATCGCTTTTTATTTATATAAAATGTAATGATAGCAGTAATAATGAAAACAGGTATTGCGTACGCTTGCCCAACAAAGAATTTCCAACCTACAGTATTATAGCCGTCAGATGCTGGAAGGATAATCGCGATGATACAACCAATAATATAAGCGAATAATGCTGGGAGTATATTTTTCATACGTAATCACCTCCTTCTTATAATATATTTGCATATTGTACTATTTAATAGCGGTTGGAAGATTAATTGTACTCTTCACAAACTCACTAAAGGATGGGGTGTATGTATGCTGTATGAAAGTGACTTTAGTACGGTGTGTTTATGTAATAATATATATGCTTAATCAACTGTTCTAAAAGAAATCAAACTAAATATAGAAAATAATGTGATTTTTCCTTTCGGGATTATTATATATTATTCTGTAAAAAAATGTACTGAAAAATTTTATATTTCATAAAAAAGATAGAAGTGAGGTAAGAAATAACGATGAAAAGGTTATGCATAATTCCATGCGGAAAGAAGAAAATTTGGGATAAGTACTCAGATTACGGAGAGGCAGAGGCAAAAGATGTATATATTAGTCCATTCGGAAAAGCATGTCAGGCGTATGCAACTGAGTTTTTTGAGAATTGGGTTATATTATCAGCAAAGCATGGATTTTTAAGGCCAAATGATATTGTAAAGGAAAACTATGATCTTGCATTTGATTCAAAGAGTAATGAGATTATTAACATAGAACAATTAAAACAACAGATGATTGATAAAGGCTTACTTCAGTTTGATGAAATAGTTTTACTTGCAGGGAAGAAGCATAAAAAAGTTGTGACGAAGCTATATCCAGAAGAAATCATTACATATCCATTAGAAGGGTGTAAAGGAATTGGATATATGTTGCAGAGGTTGAAGGGGGCTGTGGAAGGGCATCAGGAAATATAGGCATGAATTAGTACTTGATTCAAATTATATCACATTTATACATTTAAATTAGACTATTAAACAAGCCGTTTTATACTTTCAATCATAGGATATGATGAATTCTATTTTATATTAGGGGGAATCATATTCATGTGTAATAATTGTGGTTGTAGACGTAGAGATTGTAATAGATTTTGGGATGATTTAATGTTTGGTAGATGTAGACGCAGAGATTTTGATGATTGTGGTTGTAGACGTAAACGTGACTGTGATTGTGATGATTGCCGTCGCAATCGTAAACGTGACGACGATGATGACAAATGCCGTAAGTGGTAAATTTCTTTGAAAGAGTACTTTGAAGTAAAGTACTCTTTTTTTGTATGAACCTTTTAAATTCCATTTTGAACGGATTTTTTTTCTATTTCCCATGAATCTTGCTTTTTAATTTTTAAAGATACATGGGTACCGTTAGCTTCTTTATAAAAGATATATCCGTGATTCGATTTTACGTAAGTTGAAGGTTCACCTATGCAATCTTGAGAACAAGATGTGTTAATAATTTCGATTAATGATAATTCACTCGGATCAGTTTTACTAGCATCTATAAGTGTATCAAGGTTCGTTTTGCGAAAGCCTTGTAAGTTTACATGGAAATTCTTTTCTATTTCTCCAGTAACGCTAGTATTCATTACTTCCACTGAATTTTTCTTTTCTAAAAGAAAACCATTTCCATAAAGGGATTTTGTATATCCAAGCCACGCGATTAAAAATAGTATAAAAAATACACCAACTGTTCTAAGTTTTCGAAGCCGTTTACTTACGATTGATTCTGAATATTTCATTCAGCCTAATCCTCCAATGTTTTTATTTTAAAGTATGCTTGGGTACATATATTTAGAAGGAGATGAAAGTTAGCGGGTTACTGATTCAAAAAAAGAAAGCATCTGAAGTTAGGTGCTTTCTTTTTGAATACTGTCCGCTATCTGTTAGTTACTTGTTTCATTAGAGGTCTTATTTCTTTAACAGGTGGTTTTTTATCATAGGCATCAACGTAAGAAAAGTAATAATTTAAATTTCTAAGAAGTCCCTTTCCTATTTTAGCGCTTAAGAAAGGGAATACTTGCCCAGTATAATCATCGAGAGATTTACAGTAGTATTTTTCATCTAAGTATATGCTGTATTTACATGTTAGTTCTACTAATGAGTTACCGTCATCATCAAATACTTCTTTAGAATCAATAATGTCTATTAATGCGAATTTTTCATTCAGATAAACTTTTTTCTTTTTCTCGTGCTTATTTGTGAGGATAAATACGAGACCAATTGCGTTAATCAAACTATTTCCTCCTATAAAAAACGGATATTAATAAAATATATCGATATAAGCTAAATGTAAAGAGGAGAGGTGTAAAATGTAAACTAGATAGAAACAATAATAAACCGATTTGCAGACAAATCGGTTTATTATTGAAATACTTGCGGAAATTGTTTTACGATTGCGTCTGTTATCATGTCGGCCATTTCTAATGCTTCTTTTTCAATTTTATCGTAAAGTTTTACTCCTGCTTCATAATCTTTATTTAGGAAGGCAAGTGCTTCTGCTTTCGTTAGTGCTAAATGTTCATAAAACATTTTTCTGAATTCTTCTTTATCTATATAGGGGTTGATACTGTTAAGAAATTCAGTAATTTCATCACCATTAGCGTACCATTTCTTCTCTATAGCGGTAGCTGCATTTTGATCACCAGCTTTTGCTGCTTTCACAAGATCGGCTGCAATTACTAAATGATCTTTAATTAATGCACTATATTTCTTTACTGCATTCTCGCCATAGAAGGGCTCAAGTGATAGTCCCATATGTGTTGCGTTTTGTAAAAGCCGTCCAACAGTAACATTAACATCTGGTAAATTAAATACAATACTTATAATAGCTAATCTCGTCCAAGCGACGTGTTGTTCCCATAAAGAACGCATATATCCTTTTAAAAAGTTTTCGTTTTTACTAACTCGGTAATTTCGTACAAATGAATCAAAGTTTCCATTAGTAATATGATAAGGGGAGTAATACGATTGCCAATAAGTATACATAAATAGTTACACTCCTTTGAACATGTATATCTCACAATATGATAAACGTTATTTTTAAGTTACGTGTCCAAGAGTTTTTTTGAGAGTTGGAAAAGGAGAGAGTTAAAGGGGAATAAAAAACACACTTATGATATATATGAATCAAAAGAATTTTAAAATAATAGAGGTCCTGCAAGGGAAATTGCAGGACCTTAAAAAGGGTATTGCCGAGATGTCGGACTCGACTACGTAATATTAACATAAAATTTTTTCGAAATAACCTGGTAAATGTGTCCAAATGAAAAGAGGACTATTTAAAGTAAAAGGAATCTGCTTCCCGCGGCAGATCCCTTTTACTAGATAATGTTGATGAGCAAAAACTCATCTAGAGTAACTTCATAGTAACAAATGAAATTCACTTTGTGTATTGAGAAAAAAATCAATTGCTTGTATGAATGTAAAGGATTTATATTTTGCTTTTTGGGATTATAATCATTTGTGGAGAGCAGAATAGGGTTCTAAAATGGAGAAAAGACTTTTCAATCAGGTTACGATATATAAGTATAAAAAAGACCTGCTAATTTAAGCAGGTCAACATAAGGGGTTTATCCAACAGATTATTATATAGGATAACAACTGTATTATAGTAAGTCTATAAGTTATATGTTGAGAAAATTTGTTTGAATGATATATATTTGGCACATGTATTAACGCCTAAAAAGTTGAGAAAGGAAATTAAATAGTTTTTTATAAGAAAATAAAGGCTGATACTTATAAAATGATTCATATTTCCACGCATCCTTATTAGAGAATTGGAGTTGTTTATTTGACGCTTTAGGTTTGTTGGAATTATTGTAACGACGCTTCATAATTTAACCTCCTCAAATTCATATGTATACGATTAGTAGTATTCTAGGAAGGTAAATTAAATGAATATTTATTTTGAAATTCTTTCTTCTTGTGTACTAGATTTGTTTTTTATGTTGGAAAACGTAGGAAGAAAATAGAACCCAAATACTTATAAAATTCAAAGTGGCGAGAATCAGTTTGATGATATAATGGGAATAGATGAAAGATAAAGAAAAGCAGGTGACTCTTTTTTGTTTACAAAAGCACAAGAACTTTTAGCGTCTTATTTCGGTTATTCGTCATTCCGAAGAGGACAAGATGAAACAATTAAAAATGTATTAGATGGGAAAGATACAGTTTGTATTATGCCAACGGGCGGTGGTAAGTCAATTTGCTATCAAATTCCCGCGTTAGTATTTGAAGGAACGACATTAGTTATATCACCTTTGATTTCACTTATGAAAGATCAAGTAGATACATTAATACAAAACGGTATTTCCGCTACATATATTAATAGTTCTATTTCTATTACAGAAGCGAATCAACGAATTCAATTGGCGAAACAAGGACATTATAAGTTGCTTTATGTGGCGCCTGAGCGACTTGATTCTATGGATTTTGTTGATCAACTTATCGATATGAAAATCCCGATGATTGCAATTGATGAGGCGCACTGTATTTCGCAGTGGGGACATGATTTCCGCCCGAGTTATTTACATATACATCGCATATTAGATTATCTTCCAGAAAAACCGCTCGTTTTAGCGTTAACAGCAACAGCAACACCACAAGTACGTGATGATATTTGTAGCACGCTTGAAATTAATCAAGAAAATACAATTATGACAACGTTCGAGCGCGAGAACTTATCATTTTCAGTAATTAAAGGACAGGATCGTAATGCGTATTTAGCCGATTATATTCGTCAAAATCAGAAGGAATCTGGGATTATTTATGCAGCTACAAGAAAAGTAGTCGATCAGTTATATGAAGATTTAGGGAAAGCAGGAGTTTCGGTATCGAAATATCATGCTGGTATGAGCGATCACGATCGAAATGAACAACAAGAACTCTTTTTACGAGATGAAATCAGCGTTATGGTAGCGACATCCGCGTTCGGAATGGGGATTGATAAATCGAATATTCGTTACGTAATCCATTATCAACTTCCTAAAAATATGGAAAGTTACTATCAAGAAGCAGGACGTGCTGGTCGTGACGGATTAGATAGTGAATGTATTTTGTTATATTCTTCTCAAGATGTGCAAGTACAACGCTTTTTAATCGATCAATCAACTGGAGAATCACGTTTTTCAAACGAACTTGAAAAATTGCAAAATATGACCGATTACTGTCATACAGAACAATGTTTACAATCATTTATTTTGCAATACTTCGGAGAAGAACCGAAGGAAGATTGCGGCCGTTGTGGTAATTGTACGGACGACCGTGAAAGTATTGATGTAACGAGAGAATCACAAATGGTTCTATCTTGTATGATCAGGACGAACCAACGATTCGGAAAACAAATGATTGCACAAGTATTAACGGGATCGAAAAATAAGAAAGTCATTGAATTTAATTTTCATACTTTGCCAACGTATGGTCTTTTATCAAACCGTAGTGTAAAAGAAGTCAGTGAGTTTATTGAGTTTTTAATTTCAGACGAGTTGATTGCAGTTGAACATGGTACATATCCGACATTAAAAGTAACGGAAAAAGGGAAAGAAGCACTACTTGGTAAAGTGAATGTTTTACGCAAAGAACGAGTAGAAACGAGACAAATTGTTCAAGACCATCCTTTATTTGAAGTGCTTCGTGAAGTGCGTAAAGAAATTGCGCAAGGAGAAGGTGTACCTCCGTTCGTTATTTTCTCTGACCAAACGTTAAAAGATATGTGTGCAAAAATGCCACAAAGTGACTCCGAACTCCTAACTGTAAAAGGAATCGGAGAACACAAACTTGTGAAGTACGGGTCTCACTTCTTACAAGCAGTTCAGCACTTCATTGAGGATAATCCAAACTATGCTGAAACAATTAAGACGGAAGTTGTTTCAGAGCGTAAAAAATCAGGAAAAGCTTCAGCGAATTCTCATTTAGAAACATATGAAATGTATAAACAAGGTATTGATTTAAATGAGGTTGCAAAGGAACGTGGGTTATCGAGACAAACGATTGAAAACCATTTAATCCGTTGCTTTGAAGATGGTATGGAAGTAGACTGGAACAGCTTTGTTCCAGCAGAGTATGAAGCTCTAATTGAAACTGCCGTACAAAATGCAGAAGGCGGTTTGAAATCTATTAAAGAACAGCTTCCAGATGAAGTGAGTTACTTTATGATTCGTGCTTATTTACAAATAAGAAAGTAGAGACATATAAAGGGGATAGGGATATATGCATCACGTTTTTGTGTATGGCACGTTAAGAAAAGAGCAAACGAATGCTCATTATATGCAAGATGCAACATGCATCGCAGAGGAAGCATGGACGTATGGTAAATTATTTGATACTAATGAAGGATATCCGGCAATGATTTGTTCAAACGGGGAAAAGGTATATGGGGAAGTTTACGAAGTAGATGATGAGGTTTTGCAAAAGTTAGATGAACTCGAAGAATATACAGGTAATGCAGAGACTGATTTATATGACCGGATAACGCAAACAGTATATTTTGCTGGTAAAGAAATACATGCATATGTGTATGTTGCTCAGGATAAAGAGATGTTGAAGAAGATTATTGATTTTGGTGATTGGATGGAGTATCAAAGAGAAAAATAAAAAATACTTATAGTTATGAGTAATATAAAACCTGGGTAGTGAACGCTTTGTAAAATGTTCATTATTCGGGTCTTATTTGTTTTTTAGTGTCAAGGTTACTTTTTGTCCTGATCCTGTATTAGTTCATTAATAGGGCAAGAGGACTTACGAACTAAACAGTGAATATATTTAAATAAAAGTTTTGACTAAAGGAAGGTGATGACAAATGGAAAGTTTAACAATACCTGAATTTTTCTTTTTATTAAGTATAGATGATGATACAGGAACGATACAAACTCCTTATCAATCTAATATAGAAATGTTAATAATGATAAATATTTTGTTAGAACTATATCTTCAAAAATTTATTTACATAGACCATGAATTTAATATACGGAGAACTGATAAGACATCAAATATTTCTTATTTGCAACAAACTTTAGATGCAACAGAGCATTTAGGAGATAAGCATGGTATAAAAGTATGGTTAATGATGATTTGCAGTAAACAACAATTAACTCACAAACTGTATAATTCAGTACTGGAGTGTATACAGCATAAAAAGCAAATAAAGATAATCGAAAAGCGTGTATTAGGTATATCTTTTCAAAAAAAATATAATTGTCTTCAAACGAAAGATCAAATTTTTACTTTTTTAAGACAAAGATCTTTGGAAGGTGAGAGACAATATTTATCTGTGTTAACACTTTTTCTCGTTATGGATTTGAACGGAATGTTAAAAAGTAAAATATTTCAAAGTAATTATGAGTATTTGATGCAATTAGAAGAATATAACGAGCAGCTGCAGGATGTTACAATTTTGCGCAAAGTAATAAGACATGTTAAAGAGGCATTGCCTAATCTTTTAATAAGAAAGCACGTTCCATTTTCGAGTATTTAAGTTTAGTTATTTAACATACTTTATAGATAGTATCATGTAATAGAGAAGTTGCAAGGAGTTTGGTTGTAATATTCAGTTTATTTTGATATTATATTAAATGTAGTTTAAAGGGAATATTTTACTATTTTTGAAATGGTAGTGTTAAGTGAAAGGGGATTATTATGGGTATCAGAAATTTAGTTTCTAACCTGTAGTAGAAAAAACTATTACAGGAGGAGAATAATAATGAACGAATTAAATGTGAAGGAATTTTACAAAAACAATTTGAACTGTCGAATTATGATGTAAATACAGAAAGCTGGATAGAGCAGGTTGCTAAAGAGGTGCAAGAACAAGTTGGATATCCGTTTCAAACGATGTTGGAACTTGGTGCAGGGAATGGTGGATTTGCACGAGCGATGTCTAAGTTACATGTGAGAATGACAACTGTTGAACTTGTATCAGAGTTGGTTTCCTTTGCAAAAGAACATTCTAGTAGTGATATTGCCATTCATTGTGGAGATTTTTATCAAATTAACTTTGAGGAAAAATTTGATGTGGTTAGTTATTTAGATGGATTTGGTGTAGGAACAAATGATGAGCAATTGTTTCTACTAAAACGGATTAAAGATTGGATGAAGGAAGATGGATGTGCACTTATTGATATTTATCAACCTTTGTATTGGAAAAAGGTAAGTGGACAAGAAATGCCATTAAGTTCAGCTATGAGAAAATATGAATATGATAGTATAAATGAAAGAATGTTAGATCATTGGTGGAACCCTAATCAGCCTAATGAGATTGTAACACAGTCTTTACGTTGTTATACACTTGAAGAGATTAGTGATTTATGTACTAAAGCAGGTTTAAGTATTGTAGGATTCTTCCCAGGGGGAGCATTTGATTTTGAAAAATTGCGATATAAAGAGCAAGCTTCTTTACATGAGTGCTTATCGTATCGTATAAAAGTAAAAAAGAAATAAAGAATAGATTTGGCCTCTCCCTCATACACATTAAGCTGAATTTATGTGAAGAAAATTTCAAATTTATAGAATCTAATAACGAAAATAGTTGGTATACAGTGTTGGCTGAGTGCTTCTATACTCATATAAATAGCTTTGTTAGCGTCTAAAAGACTGAAAGGTTGGGTTAATGAAGAATGAGCTATGTTTTGGCTAAATGAAACACAAAGGTATACTAGCTTTTGTGAAATATATTCACTAGTTTGTTAAACGAAACAAATCTTTCTAACTAATCACTTCAAATTATTAGGCGTCATATATCATTGTATGTCCTTAAAAACTAATACTAGTTCATTTGAAATCGATAAATTTATATTAAAAACGCCATCCTTTTTGTGTCTTTCTATAAAAAGAATAGCGTTTTTTTGTTATATGGATACAAGTTTACATTATCTTAATAATAGTAATAGGTTGAGAATCTATTATGTTTAACCAATAATAAAATGACACAATTGACAAAATATACATCGGTGTTATAATGATACATTGTTATCAAGGTAACAAAATAACGTTTTTACATTAAGGGTGTTAAATTATGAAACAAAATAATGAACAAATAAATGAAAAAACACAAAAATTAAAGTTGAACGTGTGCAAACTGGTATTAGGATGGAAAAAAGAATGGTAAAAGTTTTGAAAGCGATGGCAGAGTATCATGATATTTCACTAGGCGTTCTTCTTGAAAGAATCGTTCTACATTCTTTTGAAAATAAACCTGTGTTTAGCGATGAAAGTCTTGAAAAAGTTAAAGCTATAAAAGAAGTTTACGATATGGATTATGGGCTAGAAATAAGCCGTCAGTGGAATGATTCGGATAACTAGAATATTAATAATACCATTTAGATTTTATGTAAAAGATCTATGAAATATAGAAATGAATATAAAGTATCAGGAGCGATATTAAATGAAATTTAGTACATTAACCATATTTGATAATTACCCCAATCGATTATCCCGAACACCTATACAATTCTATAATGAGGTATTAGAGCAAGCCGTTCGGGCTGAAGAAGTGAATTTTGATGGGGTATGGTTTGCAGAACATCACTTCTCAGATTTTGGTATTAATCCTTCGCCAGCAGTTCTGCTCGCTGCGGTATCTCAAAGAACGAATAGAATTCGCCTCGGTGTGGGTGTTTCAGTACTGCCATTACACAACCCTATACGAGTTGCTGAAGATTATGCGATGGTTGATCTTTTATCAAACGGAAGATTAGATTTAGGGCTAGGTAGTGGATATGCACAGAAGGAATTTGATGGCTATAATATTTCATTGGAGGTCAAAACCGAGCGTTTTAACGAGTCATTAGAAGTGCTACGTAAGGCATGGTCAGGCAAGATTTTTTCTCATCAAGGGAACTTTTATCAATACAAAGACCTTAAACTTAGTGTTCAGCCCATACAAGCTCCGTTTCCGCCTCATTGGATTGCAACCTCTAGTGAAACAGGTGTTAGTCATGTTGCTAGTATGGGAAACAATTTCATGGGGCTTGGGTTTAGTAAATCACGAGATGAATTAGCAAAGCTGATTGATACTTACAAGAATACGTATCTAAAGTCAGGACACGGTAATCCAGAAGAGCTGGAAATCCCTGTTGCATTTCATGTTCATGTTGGTGAAACATATGCAGAGGCTGAATCTAATGCGAAAGATCCGTATCAACGATTTATGAATACTCCGCGTGGGACGAATATTTCATATGAAGACCTTAAATATCAATTCAATCCAGTAATAGGAAGTCCTGATGAAGTTATTAAACAAATTCAGTCCTACCGTGAAATAGGTGTTACGAATTTTATGGCAGTAATGAATTTTGGTGGATTAGAACATCATAAAGTACTTTCATCTTTAGATTTATTTGGTAAGTATGTAATTCCTGCATGTAAGTGAAAAATTGATTGTTCCCCAAAACAAAAAATGAATGTAATTCTCATAAATAAATATAGAGAAAAAATTTGCTTTGAGGATACTTCAAAATCTTAGCTGATGGGTATGGGCTTACCCTACCTTTTCTTTTTTTTTGGAAAATTCTCACTCGGACTATTGACTTTATGAATGGATTTTTAATACAATTATATCTCGACTGAAAAAATTGGAACGGACAGGAGGGAATCATCAAATGAATAACATTTTTGAAGAAGAGTTACAACAAATGAAAGATACTTTATGTACTATGGATGATCAATTAGAACAGCTTGAAAAAATTCCGGTTTATTATGGAGAAGATTTTAAAGAGCAAATTTTTGAAAGTATGAGGGAGTCTAATAGACAAAGTTTACGGATTGGTGTACAAGAGCCGTATTTTGGAAGATTAGACTTTCAGGAGGATGGCAAGGAAGAAGTTATGCCGATTTATATCGGTAAAGTAGGTGTTTCAGATAAAGATACGATGAAACCAATTGTAATTGATTGGCGAGCACCTGTCGCAAGTATGTTTTATTCATTTACCGGTGGTGAAGAATTAGCATTTTATCATTCACCAGACGGATTAGTAGAAGGCGATGTTTATTTAAAACGAAACATTTCCATTCGAAAGAGAGAATTAGAACGTGTTGTTGATACATATGTAAAAGGAAATGAAGATGTCTCGCATGCTGATGATTTTCTTCTATATCGATTAGGTGAGAATAAAGATAATAAATTAAAAGATATCGTTTCGACTATACAATCGGAGCAAAATGATATTATTCGTGCGGAAAGAAACTTACCATTATTAATTCAAGGGGTTGCAGGGAGCGGAAAGACAACGATCGCTTTACATCGCCTTGCTTTTTTAATTTATGAATACCGTGAACAACTAGAAGCGGAGAGAATGATCGTATTCGCTCCAAACAGTTTGTTCTTAGACTATATTTCGAGTGTACTTCCGGAATTAGGTGTAGGAAATATTAGTCAAACAACGTTTCCAGATTGGGCATTGCGTCTGTTAGAGGGTTCGGTGAAACTGAAGAAGACAGAAGAAAAATTGAAAGAAGCTTTTTCAATTAATCGCGATGAAAAAAAGGTTATGCTAGGTAAATTGAAAGGCACGTTGGAATTTAAGTCGTTTATTGAAGAAAGAATGATTCAATTTGAAAAAGATTTAGTGCCAACAAAAGATTTTGAGGCATGGGATAAAGCTGTTATTCCAGTGGAAGACGTTAAAAAATGGATGCAGGTTGAATATAAACACTATCCATTAAAGAAAAGAAGAGAACGTTTAGTCGGCCGTATGAAGCGCTGGATTGAAATTGAGCTTAAAAAGTTTGGAGAAACAAACGAGAAAAAATTACTAAAAAAAGAAGCGACAAAGAGATTGAACACATATATGAATTTTTGGCCGAAAATGAGCCCGCTTTCACTATATAATTCAATAATAAAGAGTAAAGAAATACTCGAAGTATTACCTGAAGAACTTGTTCAAGAAACAGAAAAGAATTGTCGTAAAAAAGAAGTGTATGTAGAAGACTTACCAGCTTTAATTTACATACATCATCGCATAACAGGAATTGAAATTGGACAAAAGTTCCATCACGTCGTTATTGATGAAGCGCAAGATTTCTCGCCATTCCAAGTATATGTATTAAAAGAAATTACACTAGGTAATTCTTTCACTATATTAGGTGATTTATCTCAAGCGATTTATGATTATCAAGGAATTGAAGACTGGGGTGCTTTTAAGGAAGTATTCCAAGAAACAGGTTATTATGAACTGACGAGAAGTTATCGTTCTACAAAAGAAATTATTGAATTCGCGAATGAAATAATTAAAAATGCAGAGATTCCAGTAGGACTCGCAACACCAGTTTTCCGTAGCGGTGAAGATGTGAAGGTGATCCATGCAGAAGATCAATTCACTGAAATTATGAAGACGTTAAAGCATCTACAAAATGAAGATGTGAAAACAATTGCGGTAATTGGAAGAACAGATGATGAATGCCGTGATATATATGAAAAATTAACAAATGCAGGGTTGACAGTCAACGTTATTGAAGCAGATCAAAGTAAATATGAAGGTGGTATTTCGGTAGTACCTGTATACTTGGCGAAAGGATTAGAATTTGATGCAGTACTTCTAATAGATGTTGATGAAGAACATTACAAAAATACAAAACACGATGCGAAGTTATTGTATGTCGGATGTACAAGATCGCTTCATGATTTATGGATTTTCTATAGTGGGGAAGTATCACCTTTAATTAAGAGATAAAAATATATAATAAATTCAAGAGGCTTTTCTAGTAATGTACAGAAGACCTCTTGTTTTTCTATATAATAATACGGGGGAGAAAATAACTATGATAACAAAAGTAATAACAAAAAGAAATTGGGAAATCGCAAAAACAACTGGAGAAATTAATGAAGCCTCTCTTAAGGATGAGGGATTTATTCATTGTTCATTATTAGACCAAGCCTTAAAAGTTGCTCAAAAACATTTTAATCATGAAGAAGATGTTTTATTACTTATAATAGATCCCTCTCTTGTAAGAGCAGAAATAAAATATGAACTTGCTTCAAATGGTCAAGAATACCCACATGTATATGGAGTAATCAATGTTGAGGCGATTGTAGAGGTTGTCCCATTTTCTAAAGAAAAAGGAGAGTTTATATTACCAGAGATACAAAGTTAAGCGTGTTATAGATATTTAAGTTGGCTAGAAAAGCACAAATCATATAGTTTGTGCTTTTAATTATGTATTTTTTGGTAAATAATCATTGTTTTTGTCACACTAATACTGTACGATACATAGTATAAAACATATACTGTATAACATATAGTAATGGAAATGAGGTGAATACATGGATGCTTTATTAAATTCGTTAATTACTGAGCTAAGAAGAGGGACATTGACATTAGCGGTTTTAAGTCAACTAAGAACGCCGCAGTATGGATATTCACTTGTTCAATTGTTAGAAAAATCAGGCGTTATAATAGATCAAAGTACTTTATATCCACTACTTCGCCGGTTAGAAAAGCAAGAGCTGGTGACGAGTAGCTGGGATAAAACAGAGAGTAGACCTCGTAAATATTATGTTTTAAGTGAATATGGATTAGAGATATTCTTGCAGTTGAAAAAGGAATGGATAAAGGATTCGAAAGAACTTTATAACCTATTAAAGGAGGAGGACGAAAATGAATTTAATTGATATTTACGTCCATGAAGTTGCGAAGAGATTACCTGAAAAAAATCGTGAAGATATTACGCTTGAGCTACGGTCGACAATAGAGGATATGTTACCTGATGATTATAATGAGGAAGATGTAAAGAGCGTTCTCGAAAAATTGGGGAGTCCGGTTTCATTGGCTAATGGGTATTTGGATAGACCGATGCATTTAATTGGACCACGTTATTTTGATGTATATACGACGTTATTAAAAATGATTATACCAATTGCAGCTGTTATTGCGCTCATTTCAATGGTTGCAGAAAATTTTATAGGCTATAGTGGTGATCAAGCAGTATTAGATGTTATTTTAAAATTGATAGGTAAAGGCATTGGGGAAATTGTCGAAGTAGGCCTCCATGTATTTTTCTGGTTGACACTTGTATTTGCTGTTATAGAAAGAACTGATAAAGAAAAGGATCCACACCCATTAACAACAAGTTTAAAAAAATGGACGCCAGATGATTTGAAAAATATTTCGTATATCCCGAAGAAAAAGGCGATCTCAAAGTTTGAAGTTTTTGGAGGTTTAATGTGGACGGCAATATGGGCTACACTTTACTTTTATGCGAATCATCTTGTAGGCGTATATAATGGTACGGAAAACGGACTGAAGTTTGTCGCGCCAACTTTTAATCAAGATGTTTTACTTCAGTACTGGCCGATCGTTGTGATAATAATCGTTTTCGAAATCGGTATATCTCTGTATAAGTTAGTGCAAGGACAATGGACGCAAAGAGTGGCAATAGGGAATGCTATTCTTCAAGTAGCTGGAACAATAGTATTCATTGTAATTGTAGTAAATCCGCATTTATTTAACGAAGGGTTTATTACGTATGTGGCAAATGTGTTTACTATTTCCCCAGAGGAATTTAAAACGTGGTTAATCGGCGGTGGAATTTTCTTTTACACGTTGTCCGCTGTGATAAATATATTTGATGGTTTCCGAAAAGCTAGGATTCGCATATGGAAATGAGTCTGAAATTTCTGTAAGATAAAAATAATAAAAAGATAGTGAAAGAAGATAATCACTATGAAAGGAAGAAAACAATGATAAGGGAAGCAACTAAAAGAGATTTAGCATATATTTTAGATATTTATAATGATGCAATCCTTAATTCAACAGCTGTATATGCGTACAAACCTGTAAACCTTGAAAATAGAATAGATTGGTATGAACAAAAAAAGGCCGATGGCTATCCAATTTTAGTCTACGAGCTAGATAATAAAGTAGTAGGATTTGCGACATTTGGCCCCTTTAGGGCATGGCCTGCCTATAAATATTCAGTTGAACATTCTGTGTATGTTGATAAGGAATATAGAAAAAATGGTATTGGGTCCTGTTTAATGGAAGAATTAATCACAATTGCAAAAGAAAGAGAGTATATGACCTTAATTGCTGGAATTGATGCGGAAAATGAAAAAAGCATTGCAATGCATAAAAACTTCGGATTTGTTTATTCGGGAACAATAAAAAAGGCTGGTTATAAGTTCAATGGATGGCTAGATTTAGCTTTTTATCAATTGGAGCTTAACGGGCCTGGAAATCCTATCGAAGAATAGATGTATTCGTTATGCGTAATAATTAATTTAAAAAGGTAGTGTGAAGAAATTTCATACTATCTTTTTCTTATTGTATTCGTGAATATCATTTAACAAAAAAGGATTCTTATATTCTATATCGAATTTTGAGAAGATGATAAAACGATATAAAAAGAGGGATTAATATGCAGGCTGTCATTGGAAAAATAAAAGAAATACAAATTGGTCAAGTTGGAATACTTGTTTATTCAACAAAGAATGGAAATATAGTTGCTACCCATAACGATGAGCTATACGTTCCGTTAGCATCAGCAGCAAAAGTTGCAATTGGATTTGCAGTAGCAAAGATGGTAAAGGATAAACTAATTAGCTGGAGTGATAAACTTCATCACATTAAGTATAATCCAAATGAAGATAGTGCGCAGTTATATCCTCACTTACAAGACAGAGCTACATTAACACTTAGTAAAGCTGTTGAAGTAATGATAGCATGTCACGACAGCTATATCGCTCAGTCAATTGTTATGCACTGCGGAGGATGGGATACTATCAGAGAATATGTTTCAACGAACTTTTCCAAGATTCATATACAGGAAAACCCTAAAGATGAGAAAAATATTGGGGAATTAAAACAAGTTCTTTCGCTTTTATTACATATTTTCCAAGGATATAAATCCGCACCAGAATTATGGGAACCAATTATAAGTGGAATGGTAAGACAACAAGGAAAGTATGAAGGTATACCGTATTATCATCTAGCACATATGACAGGTGGATTATCCACGGCTACAATAAATATTGGTATAATAGGAATGTTTCATGAATTTCCGTTTCTTTATGTAATTGGAGGTAAAGATTTACCTAATCGATTTAATAATAAAATGGTAGATGAAACAATTACAGAAGCTTTGAAGTGTTTGTACAAAGAATATAAAAAAGTATCGCGGGGTGAATGATTGAAAAGAAACTTAAAAACTTCAACGATTATCATTTTAATTGTAACAATTATTGCTTTGGAAGTTGGCATCGCGTTATATGATCGTACATTGTCATTAGATACTATTTACTTTGCAGCGATTCTCATTTGTATTGTATTGCTTTTTGGTACACGTGTTTCTGAAGTGAAAGAAAGTACATCGAAACAGAGACGAAGAAAAACAGCTCTTATATTTTGGCCATCTATTTTATTATTAATCGCTAGTTTTGCCGTTATAAGTTATGTGAGAACTGGTTATGTCTCTGTACCAGGGATAATTGGGTTTTCTTGCTTTATTATATATGGTGGATTTGTATTCATTAGTATATTAAAGAGAAGAAATAGAAATTAATTATAGTTTACTAAGTTGAAAGGAAGAAATATATGAAACGCATAGAGAATGGTACTCGCACTGAAGGAGAATACATAAAAAATAAAGTAATTCAATATAACATGTCTATTTTAACGGATGAAGTAAAGCAACCGATGGAACAAGTAAGCTTCGTAGTGAAAGATGAAGATGGAAAAATCTTTGGCGGGGTAACAGGAACGATGTATTTTTATCATCTTCATATCGATTTTTTATGGGTTGATGAATCTGTTCGTCATGATGGTTATGGTAGTCAATTGTTACATAAAATAGAAGAAATTGCGATGGAAAAAGGATGTAGACTCATTTTACTAGATTCATTTAGTTTCCAAGCACCAGATTTTTATAAAAAGCACGGATACCGAGAATATGGTGTTGTTGAAGATCATCCTAAAGGGCATAGTCAACACTTTTTTAGAAAAGAGATTATAATAATATTATGTATACTAATTGAGGGGAGAAAAAATGTACACGTATAAATTACAACATGAACAACCAATCTGTGTAGAAAAAATAAAGAAACTTTACGATTCTGTAGGCTGGTGGCCAGAAAGAAAAGAAGTCGATATTGAAAAGATGTTAAAGAATTGCATAGCAATTGGAGTATGGGAAGAAAACGAATTAATTGGATTTGCTAGAGTCGTTTCAGATGGTGTTTTTCGAGCGTACATAGAAGATGTTGTCGTACATGAGAGTGTAAGAAATAAAGGTATTGGAGAGAATATGCTTACAATGTTACTGAAAGAGATATCTCATATTGATATTGTTAGTCTATTTTGCGGAGAGAAACTAATAAAGTTTTATGGTGAACAGCAATTTCAAGCGACGAAGCAGATTGTGATGCATCGTAATCAAACAGTGAAAGAATAAGAGGTGCCAATTAGAATGAATGCAACAAGAGCGTATTGTTTATCGAAAAGAAAAGCGACAGAGGATTCTCCAGATGGCTGGAGTGCAACATGTATGAGGCTCAATAATAAAATATTTGCGATAGTAAACCATGAAGAAGGGGAAAAAGCTGCGATTACATTAAAATGTGATCCAGAACTCGCATTAAGAATAAGAGAAGATTACCCAGAAACAATAATTCCTGGATATCATATGAACAAAAAGCATTGGAATACAGTGTATATACATAAAGATGTAGGACAAGAACAAATTAATAAGATGATAGATTGGTCGTATGATTTAGTATTACAATCGTTTTCAAAGAAAAAGCAACAAGAGTTATTGGATTAAATACAAAGTAAAGTTGACTATAAATAGCTAGTAAAATGATTATATTTTACTAGCTATTTGCAGTTTTACATTATATATTAGGAGATTTTGAAATGAATACGAAACGAAATAGATTACTATATGCAATGTTTACTATAGTTGTTATTATTTTAGGTCTTAGTTCAAGAAAGTTTGCTTTTGCGTTACCTGATTTATTAAATGATTACTTAGGTGATGCTTTATGGGCACTAATGATTTTTACGGGATTTGGTTTCTTATTTCCTAAAATAGAAATGAAGAAATTAGCTTTTATTAGTTTGATATTTTGCTACGGGATTGAAATTAGCCAATTGTACCATGCGGAATGGATTGATAGCATTCGCGCAACGACTTTAGGTGGACTCGTATTAGGTTACGGATTTTTATGGAGTGATTTAGTGGCTTACACAATTGGTGTTGGAGTAGGAATGCTTTGCGAGTCTATGTTACGGAAAAAATAAGAGATTTAAAAAAGGGGGATTTGTATATGGAGCATGCACTGGAAATTGCAAAGTTTTGGTTTCAAGATAAAGATGTCACAGCTACTGAAATTCAACCAAACGTAACGAAGATTCATTGTAATAAAAAAGCGTATATTTTAAAGAAAAAGGGATCGATAAAACAGTTTTTAGTTGAACTAAATGTATTAGAACAGCTTCATGAAAAAGGAGTTAAAGTACAAAAATTAGTAAAAACGAGAAATGATGAAAGGTACGTATTTTATAAAGAGAAGAATTATTGTTTGTACGAATATGTTGCCGGAAGTGTACTAGAAATAAAAGATACAGAAAAGCTAAAAGTGCTAGGAAGCAAAATTGGAGAGGAAATAGCTAATTTACATCACGAACTAAATTCAGTGAATAGTGCTAACGAGTTAATAAAAAGAGAGTTATATAAAGTGGTATACGAATGGGCTTTACCGAATTTAGTAAAGAATGAGCATGTTCATCGGAATGTAATTCGAAAAATGGGTCAAATACATACAGCTTTCAAGGAAACGGTTCACTCATTACCGAAACAAATTATTCATCGCGATATGCACTTATCAAATGTAATCTTTAAAGAAAGTGATTTTCAAGGGTTTATCGACTTTGAGCTTCTAGAAGAAAACGTTAGAGTATTCGATTTATGCTATTGCTGTACAAGTATTTTAAGTGAGATATTTAGTGATGAAACATTAAGAGGGAAATGGTTACAAATTGTAAGTGGAATTTTTAAAGGATATTATAAGCAAAACATTTTAACGAGAGAAGAATTACAATCAATTTGGTATGTAATGCTTTCAATTCAAGTTATATTTATTACTTATTTTTTTCAGTTAAAAGATTTACTAAAGTTAAATGAAGAGATGTTTTTATGGATTTTTGCTAATAAGGATGATATTGAAGAATCTATAGAAAGAATCGTACTCATATGAAAAAAATTATATTAATTGGTTCTGGTGGTTCAGGAAAATCTACATTAGCAAGGCAGTTAGGTAATAAACTAAATATTAAGGTGCATCATCTTGATGCTTTATTTTGGAAACCGAATTGGGAAGGTGTTCCGAGGGAGGAACAAAGAACAGTTCAAAATGACTTAATTAAAGAAGAAAAGTGGATTATTGATGGGAATTATGGCGGGACAATGGATATAAGAATTAACGCAGCTGATACAATTATCTTTCTTGATATTCATAGAACAATATGTGTTTATCGTGCTTTTAAAAGAATTGTGCACTATAGGAATAAAACAAGACTGGATGTGAAGAAAGATTTGACTTGCAATTTTTTAAATGGATATGGAAATATCCTAAGTCGAAAAGACCTGTAATTATAACAAGACTGGATCAATTAAAAAAGCATAAAAGAGTTATTATTTTAAAAACACCAAGTGAGGTTCAACGATTCTTAAAGGAAGTACGGTAAGTATAAATTAGTGCATTAAAAGAATTAAATTATGTTCCATTTTGAATTGGAGGGATAATATTGAATGAAATCATTCGCTCGACTGATTCTTTTATGGTAAAAGTTCCAACAGGAGAGGTAGTATTAAGAGATGATCGAATAAAAAAGAATGGAAAGTTCAAGTTAAACCATTTCTTCTTGCAAAATATGCTGTAACGATGGAAGTATATGATGCTATTATGAATCATACACCAAGTATATTCAAAGATAATAATAAACCAGTTGTAAATATCTCATGGAATGATGCCATTACGTTCTGTAATTTACTTTCAAAAAAAGCGGGATTAAAAGAGTATTATTCTATTAGTGATAACGGTCAAAAGGTTAGTTGTAACTTAGATTCAAACGGCTACCGATTACCTTCTGAAGCAGAGTGGCAATATGCGTGTAAGGCAGGAACTACTGGATACATATATGGAGAGCTTAAAGAGATTGCTTGGTATAATGAAAACTCAGATGGACATATTCATGAGGTCGGGAGAAAAGAACCGAATGCATGGGGATTATATGATATGTTAGGGAACGTTTGGGAATGGTGTTATGATTTGTATGATGAAAAGGTGTATGGATCGTACCGGATTTTCCGGGGCGGTAGCTGGGCTGAAGAAGCGAGAGGGTGCGGTGCTACTTGTCGCCGCCGTAGCCATCCTACATTTCATATAGATGATCTTGGATTTAGGCTCGCTAGGTCCATTTAGAAGGAGAATAAAAGATAGGAGTATAGGAAGTCCTGTACTCCTAATGACATCATACAAATCATTTAACTTAAGGAGTGTTTAAAATGTCACGTGTATTATTTATTAATGCTGGATCAGAAGGTCATATTAATCCAACAATTAAAGTTGTAGAAGAACTTATTTCACGCGGGGAAGAGGTCGTTTATTTTTCAATAGAAGCTTTCAAGGAGCGTATTGAAAAAACAGGTGCTACTGTACGAACAATTGACGACCAAAAGTTTATAAAAGCTTTTCTTTCCGGTGGTCGAAATTATTTACCAGAGAGAATAAATGGTCTTTTACATACAGCAGATGTTATCATACCAAGTGTTCTTGAACAAATTGAAGGAGAACATTTTGATTACATCATTCACGATTCTATGTTTGGCTGTGGACATCTAATTTCTCAAATTCTTAAGCTACCAGCAATTAATTCATGTACATCTTTTGCGCAGGATGAAAAATCATTTAAACAAATGTTAGACCATCTTTCGAAAAATATCCCAGCGGAAGTTCATGATAAAATAAATGATGATTTTCAATACTTAACAAAAGGAATTGTAGAAAAATATGGTGTTGAAATAAAATCACCGTATGAAGTATTCTGTAATCCAGCGCCACTTACTATTGTGTATACAATTAAGGAGTTCCAACCTTTTGGAGATACGTTTGATGAGACATTTAAATTTATTGGACCATCTATTTCTACACCAATAGTAAAAAATAGTTTAGATTTTAATTTAATTAAAGAGAAGAGCCCGATTTATATTTCACTAGGTACTGTTTTTAATGAAGTGATTGATTTTTATAAACTTTGTTTTAAGGCATTTAAAAATAGTGAGCATACAATTGTAATGTCTATTGGGGGTAAAACGAAAATAAGTGATTTAGGTGATATTCCGAAAAACTTTATTGTGAAAAATTATGTACCACAAATTGAACTTCTTACATATACAAAATTATTTATTACACACGGCGGGATGAACAGTACACATGAAGGACTTTATAATGGGGTGCCACTAATTGTAATTCCGCAAAGTGCGGATCAGCCAGTAATCGCAAAGCAAGTTGAGAATCTCGGAGCGGGAGTTAAATTGCGAATGGAGGAATTAACTGTAAGTCAATTACGTGAAACAGTAGATTATGTGTTAGGAGATTCATCTTTTCATAAAGCTGTTGCGAATGTGAAGGATTCCTTCCGGAAGTCAGGTGGGTATGAGCAAGCTGTTGATGAGATTTTAAAGTTTAAAAGTAAATACGATATTTAATTCAAAAATTAAATTCATATAAAAACAAGTGTCTATATTACATGGTGTAGGCATTTTTTGCTAATATATATTAACAGTTTCGTGTTATATAAAGTGGTGCTACCCATTCATCCTTAAGTTGATGGGTAGCACCACTTTTTCGAATAAAAAGAAGAAATTTCTTAATATTAAGATATAAACTTAAATTTCTATGTTTGTTCCATATTACGCTTTATAATGATAAAATGGTATTTTGTGGTTATTAAAATTGTATCATCCTATTAAAATGCTATTTAAATAAATAGATATAAAGGGGTAATTAGAATATGGAAGAAGAAAATAATGTTTCAATTAAGAAAATGTGGAAGATAACTAATCCTTCTAAAATTCATTTTATCTCAGGATTAGTATTATCTATTGTTTCAAGTGTAATTTCATTGATCATACCTTTATTAATAAAAGATATAATGGATGAACTTTCGAAAGGGATATCTTTTGGTTTAATAATTCAAATTTCTATTTTATTAATTTTGGAAATAATTTTTTCGGCTTTTTCTCTTTATCTACTATCTAAAGTAGGGGAAGAAATAGTGAAAAACTTGCGTGATAGACTCTGGGATAAGTTATTAAAATTACCTGTAAAATATTACAATGATAACAAATCTGGTGAGATGGTAAGTAGAATAACTAGTGATACTACAGCAATAGTGAATATTATCTCATCTGAAATTGTTGATTTAATCACGAGTTGTATAACATTAATACTTTCTTTAATTATTTTGTTTACGTTAGATGTTCCAATGACATTGGTTTTGATTTTAGTAGTACCGATAACCCTTTTTATTGTAATTCCTTTGGGAGAGAAGGTATATGACCTTTCTTTTCAAGAACAAAATAAAATGTCTCAGTTGACGGCTTATTTATCACAAACTCTTTCTGAAATTAAGCTTGTGAAATCTTATAATACTGAATTGAAAGAAGCGGAAAATGGCAAAAAACATTTTGAGTTTCTTTATAAGAATGGAATAAAGAGGGCTAAAATTAATTCTATATTAACTCCAGTTTTAGGGACATTTACTACTATTGTTTTAATTGGTGTAATAGGTTTTGGCGCCTGGAGGGTAGATCAGGGGCTAATTAGTTCTGGTGAGTTAGTGGCGTTTTTATTGTATTTGTTTCAAATTATGTCTCCTTTTATACAAATGAATCATTTTTTAACGAGTTTTCAAGAAGCAAAAGGATCTATGAAAAGATTATTTGAAATTTTAGAAGAAGAAGAGGAAGTTCAAGTTGTTACTAAAACATGTATTGGATCTCCAACACAATTAGAGTTTAAAAATGTTTCTTTTAAATATGATGAAAAAGAGAATGTTATTGAAGATATTTCTTTTAAAATTAAAAAAGGAACTTTAACAGCACTAGTTGGACCAAGTGGTTCTGGAAAAAGTACGGTATTTTCGTTAATAGAAAGATTTTATGATCCAACTAATGGAGATATTTTATTAGATGATGTATCTTATAAAAATATACATGTAGAAGAATGGAGACAGAAATTTAGTTATGTTTCGCAAGATACTCCAATTTTTTCAGGTACAATTAGAGATAACATTTTATATGGACAAAATGAAAAGGTTACAGATGATATATTGGTAGAAATTGCAACATTTGCAAATGCACATGAATTTATTGGCAGTTTATCGGATGGTTATAATACGCAGGTAGGAGAAAGAGGTAATCAACTTTCAGGTGGACAAAAACAACGTATTGCAATAGCTAGAGCCTTAATGCGTGGTACAGATTTTCTATTATTAGATGAGGCTACAGCAAATCTCGATTCTGATTCAGAAAAACAAGTACAAAAAGCTATAAATACATTAATTCATAAACAAACAACTTTTGTAATAGCACATAGGTTGTCTACCATTATAAATGCTGATCAAATTATTGTATTAGAGGATGGTAGAATTACAGGTTTTGGAACTCATGATGAGTTATTAAGTAATCATGAGTATTATCAAAGAGCTATTAAACAACAATTCGAAAGACAATAATTTACAAATTTATGCGGATTTAATAGGGAAATTAAAAATCCATTACAGTGAAGAATAGGGTGCAGAAAGGGTATTATATGAATCCATAATACAGATTCATATAATACCCTTTTTATCCCTCCTAACTCCAACTTCAACGATCGGCTGTTAAATCGAAGGAGTTAGGAGGGATATTAACTGCCCGTAAAAGCCCGATAGGTGTGGCTAATAATCAGTGTGGATGAACAAAACCTCCATTGATTAAAGTTTCATTTTATTACGCCAATACTTTCGTCATAAGAATATGCGCAATTCCATCTTCCATAAATACATCAGAAGAAGTTTGATAGCCTAATTTTTCATAAAACCCTTCAGCTTGTGTTTGACCATGTAGTTTAACTTTGTTTGCTTCTTTGTTACGAGCAATCTCTTCTAGTGCTTTGATTATTACTTTGCCTAATCCGTATTTGCGATAGTCTTTTAAAATACAAATTCGTTCTAGTTTACCCATTCCGTCAACGAATCGTATACGACCAGTTCCTACAGGAAGCTCATTATAATAAACTAAAATATGTTTACATTTCTCACCGATTTCATCAAATTTATCGAATTCATCTTCAAGTGGGACACCTTGTTCTTTTACAAAGACTTCTTTTCGAATGTGAAAGGCAGTTTCTAAATCTGTAAGTTCTGTTATGAGTTTGGATTGCAAATTGTTCAGCCCTTTCTAGTGTGATATGAATGTGTTTTCATAGTATATCATACTGTAATGCTATAAAAGCAAAAAGAAAAAACTGACTTGCGAAAGTCAGTTTTTAAAATTGTTAATATTCTTTTATACCGTTTTCTGTTCCGATGATCGCTTTGCTCGTCATATTGATAAATAATCCTGTTTCAACTACACCGGTAATCATTTTTAACTTTGTATGTGTTTCATTTGGATTCAGTATTTTGTTTGGAAAAATACTATCAATAATTAAATTGCCGTTATCAGTTATAAATGGTCTGCCATCTTTCATACGTAAACGTGTTTCGCATCCTAAATCTTGCATTCGCTTTTCAGTTTTCTTCCAAGAGAAGGGGATGATTTCAATAGGAAGTGGAAAGACACCTAAGTGTGAAACGAGTTTGGATTCATCTGCAATAATAATAAGTTTTTTAGAGGAAGAGGCAACAATTTTTTCACGAAGTAATGCACCACCGCCGCCTTTTATTAACTGTAAATTTGAATTAATTTCATCTGCTCCATCAATTGTGAGATCAAGTATATCAATTTCATTTAAAGAGATTAGCGGAATAGATAATTGTTTTGCTAATACTTCAGTTTCTTTTGATGTCGGTACAGCTTGAATAGATAACCCTTCTTGTACACGGTGACCTAACTTTTGTATCGTCCAATATACGGTTGAACCCGTACCAAGTCCAATCGTCATACCATCTCTTACAAAGCCAGCAGCATATTCGCCTGCAAGCTGTTTTAAATTCATCATTTTACTCCGCTGGGCGTGGTCCAGCATCTAAACCGGAATTTTCAACTGTAAGTATAGGGCGAACAGTAATATCTTTATGTACACGCATTTGGCACGATAATCGTAAGTGGTCTTCAATTCCTTTTTCCGTAATAGCTTGTTTTTCATCATTTGTCGCCTCACAAAAATCACCTGCAATGACTTCAACTCGGCAAGTTGTACATCTGGCTTTGCCACCGCAACGATGAAGAATGTGTACACCGTTATCTTCAAGTGCTAATACTAATTTCGTTCCTTCTTTAATATCAAAAGTTCCGGTACCTTCCACTGTTAATTTTGGCAAATTGATTCCTCCTCATGTAAAATTCTATATAACATATTTATGACCCGTATCCATGAACATAAACATAAAATTTATTAAAAGCACCGTAACTTTTTATTTGTTCAATCGTTTAATAAGTAAGCGCTGAAAAGGAGTGGTTATTTTGTGCACAAAAGTAACTCAGGTTTTAAAGAATCATATCGATATGAATCATTCAAATATAAATTTATTAATTGAACATTATGCAGAGGTAAAAAGATACTGTACGTTTTTGACGAAGAATAAATGGGATGGGGAAGACCTTGCCCAAGAAGCAATTTGCAAAGTTCTTCAAAAGTATAGTGAGAAGAAAATTTGTATAACGCTTCTGTATAAAATTGCTCGAAATCAATGGTTAGATCAAATGAAATCAAAATCCGTTCAAGAAAAGTTAGAACAGCAAATTACATTTGAAGAACCACATGAAAAAATTGCAGATTTGCATGAAATGGTAGGGGAATTATTGTCTTCGTTAAATGTGCAACAGTCTGTAATTTTATTATTAAAGGATGTTTTTCAATATAGTATCGCGGATATTGCTAAAGTATGTTCGGTATCAGAAGGTGCAGTAAAAGCATCGTTATTTAGGAGTAGAAATAGGCTGAAAACTGTAAGTGAAGAAGGAATTGAAATAGTGGAGTACACGGATGATGTTGAAATCGTTGTAACTTCTATTCGTGAAGAAAGACCTGAATTGTTGACGAAACTTCTCCCAACAATAGACTTCACTAAGTTACCATCAATACAACCGGTGTTATTATTCAGTATGAAAAAACCTTCTTTTTACAGTTGTATGCTTAGTGCGGCATAAAATAGATGGAGGGATTTAATATGAATGCAATTCCTTACGTAGTAGAACAAACGAAATTAGGAGAACGCTCCTATGATATATATTCAAGATTATTAAAAGACCGAATTATTATGATTGGTTCAGAAATTAACGATCAAGTTGCAAGCAGTGTTGTAGCACAATTATTATTTTTAGAAGCGGAAGATGCAGAAAAAGATATATTCCTGTATATCAATAGTCCGGGTGGTTCAACCACAGCGGGATTTGCAATATTAGATACGATGAACCTTATTAAACCAGATGTGCAAACACTTTGCATGGGTTTTGCGGCATCATTTGGTGCGCTTTTACTATTAGCTGGCGCAAAGGGAAAAAGATTTGCGCTCCCTAATAGTGAAATCATGATTCATCAGCCACTTGGCGGTGTAAAAGGGCAAGCAACAGAAATTGAAATTACAGCAAAAAGAATATTAAAATTAAAACACGATATAAATAAAATTATCGCAGAGCGAACAGGGCAACCAGTTGAAAAAGTAGCACATGACACAGAAAGAGATTATTTTATGACGGCAGAAGAAGCGAAGGAATATGGAATTGTTGATGCAGTTATTGAGAGAAAATAACATGAAGCAGGCTAGAGAATATGCTAAATTCTCTAGCCTGTTTTTGTCATTCTTTATTCTTTTATCCATTCATCAACTAACGCTTGATTCTTTTCGATCCATTTTCGCGCAGCTTCTTCCGGATCTTTCGTTTTATTTAACATGACCATTAATGTACCAAGCTGTTCATCGTTCATTTTCCATTTATCAAAGTATTTCACGATATCCGGATGATCTTTTTCGAAACCTTTACGAACAGAGTAATAAATGTCATCTTTTTCACCATATACTTTCTTAGGGTCTTTTAAATATTTTAAGTCAAATTCTGAAAAGCCCCAATGAGGGTTCCAGAGTGTGACAGCGATTGGTTTCTTTTTCGTATATGCCTTCTTTAGTTCGCTCATCATCGCAGCTTCTGAAGATTGGACAAGTTTTAGTTTTATATCATATTCCTTCATTGCTTTATTCGTTAAATTCATAAGACTACTGCCAGGTTCAATCCCGACAATTTTATTTTCTAGCTCATCTTTATGTGTATTTAAGTCTTCAATGCTGTTAACGTTTTTCACATAAGAAGGGACGACTAAACCAAGCCCGGTACCTTCATACCATTTTGATTTTAAGACAATGTCATTTTTATATCGATTATTTAAAGGCTTATCCGTAACAGGTAGCCATACTTCTAAATTAGCATCAACATCACCACGAGCGACGCCAGTCCAAATTGCCGCTTTTTCTAAATACATGAGTTCAACTTTGTAGCCTTTTTGTTCTAATAACACTTTCCACATATTTGCGGTTGCGATATTTTCTTTCCAGCTTGTTACACCAAGTTTAATTTTCCCCTTCGAATTAGCATTTGTTGTATTACATGAAGTGAAAATTATAGTAATAAATAATGAAAGGCATATAAGCCATATTTTCTTTCGCATCGAAAACCTCCTAAGTAACGTTTGCCTTTTTAAATAAATGTATAAGTAAGCATTCTTATTATGAACGGAAATGAGAATTTTAAAGAAAGCTTATGAATGTCATTTTTATGTAATATTTCTTTGTAAAATCGCAACACTATGTAAATAGATGGGTAGGAAAGGAGTAGCTGTATGAAAAATACGAAAGTTCGTGTCGAGAACGTAACAAAAGTTTTCGGGAAAAATCCTCAAAGAGCCGTTGCTTTATTAAAGGAAGGAAAAAGTAAATCTGAAATTTTAAAAGAAACGGGAATGAATGTGGGTGTTAAAAAGGCAACATTCGATGTGTATACAGGTGAAATATTTGTCATTATGGGGTTATCCGGTAGCGGAAAATCAACGCTAGTTCGAATGCTAAATCAATTAATTAAACCGACAGCAGGGCATATATACATAGATGGTGAAGACATCGCTACGATGGGAAAAGAAGAGTTGCGAAGAGTGAGAAGAACGAAGATGAGCATGGTGTTTCAAAAGTTCGCTTTATTTCCGCACCGTACAGTGATACAAAACGTTGCGTACGGGTTAGAAATTCAAGGAGTTCCAGTTGAGGAACGAGAAAATAAAGCGTTAGAATCGCTACAGTTAGTAGGACTTGATCATCATAAAGATAATTATCCAAGTCAACTTAGTGGTGGTATGCAGCAGCGTGTTGGAATTGCAAGGGCATTAACAAATAATCCAGATGTATTGTTAATGGATGAGTCATTTAGTGCTTTAGATCCACTGATTCGCAAAGAAATGCAAGATGAGTTATTAGAGTTACAAGATAAAATGGAGAAAACAATCATTTTTATTACTCATGACCTAGATGAAGCCCTTCGAATTGGTGATCGAATTGCACTAATGAAAGATGGAGAAGTTGTACAAATTGGAACACCAGAAGAAATTATGATGAGCCCTGCAAATGAATTTGTAGAGAGATTCGTCGCGGATGTAAATTTAGGAAAAGTAATTACAGCAGAATCTATTTTAAAAAGACCAGAAACGTTATTAATCGATCGTGGACCACGTGTAGCTCTGCAAATTATGAGAAATGCAGGTGTCTCTACGGTATATGTTGTGAACAAAAAGTATGAGTTTTTAGGTATTTTAACAGCGGATGATGCAAGTAAAGCAGTAAAAAAACAGTGGCCAATTGCTGATTTATTACTTAACGATATTCCACATGTGTATTTAGATACTTTACTTGAGGAAACGTATGCAAAAATGGCGGAAATGAAATATCCGTTACCCGTAATTGATGAAAAGAAAAGGTTAAGAGGAATTATTAAACGTGAAAGTGTCATTCAAGCTCTTGCAGGAAACATCGAGGAAGAGGTGAAAGACGATGAATAATATTCCGCGCATTCCGTTAGGGGAATGGGTTGATACATTTGTTGCGAGTTTATATGAACACTTTGAAGGGTTGTTCCGAGGGTTCTCATATATTATCGGCGGATTCGTTGATTTACTCACTAATTTTTTAATAATAATACCAGCCATATTGATGATTATTATCCTATGTTTCCTCATTTGGTACACGACACGAAAAGTATCTTTAGTCATTTTTACCCTTATCGGTTTATTGTTTATATTAAATATTAATTATTGGGAACAAACGATGCAAACATTAGCACTCGTTCTTACTTCAGTTATTATTTCAATTATTGTCGGAATTCCAATTGGCATTTTAGCATCTCAAAATGAACGCTTCTCAAAGTTTTTAAAGCCCACATTAGATTTCATGCAAACAATGCCAGCCTTCGTTTATTTGATACCAGCCATTACGTTTTTTGGTGTAGGAGTTGTACCTGGTATTATCGCATCAGTAATTTTCGCTATGCCACCGACAATTCGTTTTACAGACTTAGGAATTAGACAAGTTCCAGAAGATTTAATTGAAGCTGCGAATGCATTTGGCTCTACCGCATCACAAAAATTATTTAAAGTACAATTACCACTCGCAACTGGAACGATTATGGCTGGAGTGAACCAAAGTATTATGCTTTCGCTATCAATGGTTGTAACAGCTTCACTTGTAGGAGCGCCAGGACTTGGCGTCGATGTATATCGCTCTGTTACACAAGTAAATATCGGAATGGGATTTGAAGCTGGACTAGCTATCGTCGTGATTGCGATTATATTAGACCGCATTACACAAGGATTTCATACAAAAAGAAAATAATGCAAAAAACACACTTTATACAACAAAGTGTGTTTTTTGCATTCGAATTACATACGAACAATAACAGAACCTCCAGCTGGTGCACAAACTTGGTTTTGCTGTTGTTCCATTGATTTAATTAAATGATTATTTTCCTCGATTAAAGAGATTAATTTAGCTAATTGGCTTTCAAGGCTTGCGATGCGCTGCATCATGTATTGCGAATCATAATGCAGTGTATTCCTTGCAGTATGAGGTGAGTAAACATATTGTTGATTTAAGTTTGGATTCCAATGAGGATGCATTTGAATCGTTCCTCCTTCAATGAATTACGAATCTTTCTTATAGTAAATGCCTATGTATATTTAATGGTTACTCGAAAATTTTTTCATAATAAGAGGAGTATGTACAGAAAATGGAAAAGTAATATATTTTAAAGTATATTTTTATGGAATATTCAAGTGAACAGTGAATATATTAGAATATCATTACGTTTGTGTAAATGGATATTAAACAGGGAGAAATGATGGGAGGAGATGCAATTTTGTCTAAAAATAAAAAAGAAATGATGCTATGACAATTGGTGTCGCTATAGGTGTTGTAATCGGTGTAATTCCTGGTGTATTTACTGATCATATAGCAACCGGAATAGCGATTGGGATTGCAGTTGGAATTGGGATTACGGTTTTGAAGAAATAATGTGTTGCAAACTTTTAATATGAAATTTGTTTAAATCGTAGAATGTAAATTTATAGAAAAAATGACGATTCAAGAGATTGAATTTTCGGAATATAAACCCTGTTTTTCCTTTTTATATGATATTATAAATGGAAAGGATGGTGATGGATATGTCAATAAACAATCAAGCAGAACAAAACTGCTTTATTTGCGAAAAACATAAAGGAAACATTACAGTTCCAGGTGGTGCTATATATGAAGACGATCTCATATACGTTGGACATGTTCATTGGGATACAGAAGAAACATATCTTGGTTACGTAATGATTGATATAAAAAGACATGTACCTGGTCTCGCTGAATTAACTGAAAATGAGGCAAAAGCATTCGGACTTATAACAAGTAGAATAAGTAAAGCGTTAAAAGAAAGCGAAGGTGCAGAACATATTTACACTTTCGTTTCAGGGAATGGTGTACCCCATATGCATATGCACATCATACCGCGTTATCCGAATACACCGAAAGAGTTTTGGTCACCAACTGAAGTAGCGGGATGGACAGGTGCACCGCATGGAGGTTCAGAGCAAATACAAAAATTATGTGAAAGAATACGAAAGTATATGGTAAATGAGTATGCATATAACAAATAATACACAATATTCATGGGTTGGAAGTAGAGAGATGTGTTTAGATGAAGTTTCGGTAAAGCAATATGGTGATATCGTACTTGGTAAATACGGCGGAAATATAAGTGCCAGAGCAAAAAAGAATGAAGACGGTGCATTAGTTTGGTCGAATGGTGATTGGGAATTCGCCGTTATATTAGACGGACATAATAGTGCAGAAAGTGTTGATTTAGTAGTAAATACAATCCAAAAAGAATATGAAAATATAAAAGCGATTATGAAAGAATCAATTAAAACAGTATTTCGATCTGTTGAAAATCATATACTTACAATTTTTCAATCACAATCATTTAAAGAAAAGTGCAAAAGAGTAAAAGGTGAAACAGCTTGCTTAATATGTATAAGAAAAGAAAATTATATATGGTGGCTATCTATTGGCGATTGTTTAGTTTATGTATTTCATGAAGAATTACATAAATTAGGACAATATACTTTGAATCAACGCCATTTTTATGAGTGGATTGGTAATGTTAACACATTTGATTTATCCGTTCCGTGCTATTCGTCAGGAGTTCGTGAATTGCGTACTGGAAAGAATCGAATTGTAATGGTGACAGATGGGGTATTAGAATGTGGAGAACGTCTATATGAAACACCTGTAAATTTGTATAATGCTATGAATAGAAATGATAAAACACTTAAAGAAAATATTCACAATGTTTTAGAACACGTGCATCATCAGTTGGGACAAGATAGTGCGACAATTATTAGTTGGGACGTCGAAAATAAAGGAAATGCTACGTATCCGAGTGATCAGCCGGAGAAAATTAAAGTGAAAAAATAAAAAAGGAGAGGGTTATCTGTCAATTACGAAAATATCCTTATTAATTTTATGGGTGCTATCTTTATTGTTTTTTGAAAGAATAGCGAGAAGACAGTTAAATGTACCGAAACAAAAAGGATGGAATAACCAATATGTGAATGATACACATAAGTGGGGAAATAGAATTATCATTTTCTCTTATATAGTTGTTATTACTATAAGCACTTTTCTTCCCATTCATATATTTATGGGCTATGTACCTCTTTTGTTTTTTATTACGTTATATGGATTTAAATCATTTGTGGAGTGGAAATATGATAAGGAATCGCGTGAGTTTTTGATTTCATTATTAGGAGTTGCAGCATTAATAATAACAGGGTGCATAATATATTTCTTTCTTTAATATATTATGAATTTAAAGCAAGAAGGAGAGAAGAAGTGAAAAGACCTTTATTACGTGCAGAAGCGATCATTTTTAATGAAGATCATTCAAGAATACTCGTTCAATAACCGTTAATATAGTCCACTTTATTTTAAACAATTCAATGAAGTAATAGGAGGGATGATATTGAGAACCTATACATTTTGGATTATAATTTTTGTTTTTTGTATATCGGGCTACTTTTTGGATCGATTTTTAAGAAAAAAATTGAATATGCCAAAGAGCGGGTTTTGGGGATATAATAAATATGTAAATAGCTTACATAAAAAATTGGAAATAGGACTGCTTTTTGTATATTTAATAATTAGTTTTATTTACATCTTTAAATTCGAAAGCACTAATATTTGGTTTATCATTTTCACTTATTTAGGGGTTACGTGGATCCTAAGGACATGGATGGAATGGAAGTATGATAGAGAATCGAAAGAATATATTTTTTCGATAATTGGATTATTTGCATTTATTTTTATGACTTCGATGCTATTTTACTTCGTTCCACCTGCTACATAATAAAAATATTGATGCGAGAGATATAAGAGGATGGATTATTTTGGATTTAACCGTAATTTTAAAATGGATTCATAAAAAATATAAAGAGCAATCACTTATAATAATAGGTATTGATGGTACAAATGTTGAAATCATAAAGTAAATAGTAACCATTTATCTGAAAGATGATAAATGGTTACTATTTGTGTTAAAGTTACATTTTCTTAAAACTCCTCAAAACAAGAACTCCACAATCTCCAAGGAAGGACTCTCTTCGCAAAGATCATAAATTTTACACCTTTCCCAATTCGGGTATCGTAATGTAGTACGCCTTGCTTCAGCA
>NZ_ALBR01000034.1:0-42362 GCF_002081505.1 Bacillus sp. CDB3
ACTCTCTTCGCAAAGATCATAAATTTTACACCTTTCCCAATTGGGTATCGTAATGTAGTACGCCTTGCTTCAGCAATTTCAACGATTTTATTAGCTACATCGATCGGATTACCAAGTGTATCGCTGCCACTATTAATATGTTTTTGTATTTTATCCATATACTCTTTGTAAGGAGAGGTCGTATCAGATTGGTTTTCAGCTAAGTGTTTACCCACTTCCCATATGTTCGTGTTATAAGAACCTGGTTCAATTAAAGCAACATCTATTCCGAATGGTTTTACTTCTAAGCGAAGGGATTCACTCCAGCCTTCTAATGCATATTTTGAAGAAACGTAAGGGGATAAACCAGGGAATCCGACTTGGCCGCTAATACTGCTTATATTAATAATTTTTCCGCTTTTCTGTTCTCTCATATAAGGTAAAACAAGTTGAGTAATTGATATAGCTCCAAAAAAGTTCGTTTCAAATTGTTTACGGTATTCCTCTACTGGAATTTCTTCTATAAAGCCCCCATTGGCATATCCTGCATTATTAATGAGAAGGTCTACTCTGTTTATTTCTTTTAAAAATAATTGAAAGTTATGTATAGAGTTTTGATCGGTTACATCTAATTGTTGAATTTTTATGTTTTGTTGTAAGTTGAGTTTAGCAGCTTGAGATAGTAAGTTTACTTGTTTTTCAAGGTTTCTCATCGTAGCGATAACTAAATAATCTTTTTTTGCAAGTTCAAGTGTAGTTAATAGTCCGAATCCACTTGATGCACCTGTAATAACCGCAATTTTTTTATTCATTGTCCGCTCGCTTTCTTTTTCTTTCATCATAACGAGTATTAAGGAGAAAATCTATTAATCTTACATATTGTTTTTATGCAAGTAATAGAAATTAGTAGTATTTCTGTATTTTAGGAGGCGGCTTATGGATTAGGTGCTAGCGCATAAGTGTGGATAAAAAGAGGGAATCGTACAGACTCAGCGTATATAGAGAAGTGAGTGTTGCATTCATGATGATGAAATTAAGTTTTTAAAATGGGGGGAAGCAAAGTGTTCCATGTTAAAGACGTTTTAGCAGATCAATTATTAGCAAATGCGAATGATCCTAGTTGGTATATTCCATTTTCAGATGCAGTTAAGGATTTATCTGAGAGAGAAGCCTTCTGGAAACCGAATGAAGAGAGTAATAGTATAGCTGAAATTGTACAACATTTGCTGTATTGGAACTCGACATGGCAAACAAGGTATAAAGAATCAAATGTTAATGCTGTGCCCGCTATTGGTGATAATAACAAGAGTTTTATGCTATCTGATAATCAAACATTTGAAGAGTTAAGAGAAAAACTATTAGAGAAACTGTTACAGTGGCAAAGTCTCATAAATGAAGACAAGGTTGAAAGTGATGTAATTGGATTTCCTGTATCTGCAAAGTGGTGGGAAATATTAGCTAATGTAACGACTCATAACGCGTATCATATTGGTCAAATTATTTACATTCGGAAATTGCAGAAGAGTTTTGATAGTGAATAATGTCATGATTCTCTAATTTATTTGAAGCAAATGAAGCATTATTACAGGCGGTAGGACATGCTGTACATGCTTAAATGTAGAAAGACCAGTCTATAATGACTGGTCTTTCTACTATCTAATAATAATTAAGTAGCAAAATGCCCTGTTACTATTTGATTTCAATTGCTGAAGTAATATCGTTCCAATCAGCAGCTAAATTAGCAGTTTTACCATACCAATCAGAGTGTCTAAAGGAGACACCTTTTCCATATCCTTGTGTTGAAGTATGTTCCCAAAGTGTCGTTGAATAGCTTGCAGAAGGTGAAGCTGTACTTACAGAAGAAATTCTGTCGTTCCAGCTAGATGGTAAGTTTTTAAAGCCGCTGCTCCAGTAAATATATTGGCCACCTTTATCTTTATGTTCATAAAAATCAGTACTACCAGCACCACTACCTAAAGGGTTAATTTGATTTTTTAGTGCCTTTTTATCTTTTTCAATAAAAGCATTCAATGCTTCTCTGTTAGTAAATCCGTAAGCTAACCAATCTCCATTTTCATTTTGTTTAGGTAGTACCATAGTAATTTGGATGTCTTTTTTTGATTGATCGCTTAATTTTGCAAATGAACTAACATTCTTTTCATCAACTTTTAAATAATCAAATGTTTTAATTGTATTATCTTTTTCTGCAGCACTTACTACTCCTAATCCTCCAGTTAATGCAAAACCTGCTACTAATGTCCCTGCTACTAATTTCATCAACATATAACCATCCCTTTTTGTTTAAATTTTTGTACAGGCAAAACTTGTACATGTAAAATGTATTCCAATTTCGTATTTTTGTAAATATTCTGAAGTTTTAGAAATAATAGGCGGAATATTTACAGTTTTACATTTATTCTTTAGAAAAAACGGTTATTGGAATGATATAATAAGTGGATATATTGCTTTTCTTGGATGTTAAAATGTTTTAGGAGAGATGTCATTGAAATATTTCACAATAGAATGGTATAAAGAAATGCAAGTATTTGGATTTTTAATTTTCTCAGAAACATTAGAAGAATGGGAAGAGATGTTGCGAGAGAGCGAAAAGGTAGGAATGGATTATAAGAAAAGTTTGAGAGAAGACGTGGAAGAAAAGAAAGAAGATTTATTAAAGTTTCTTCCTAAGTCACTACATCCGTATATTCATGACAACACAATTAATTCAGAATATCCATCGGAAAAATTAAAGAAACTTATGCTTGAGTGGACAGAGGACTATGAGAAAAGAATGAATGATTTAGAACAAGATTATTTAGAAAATTTTAATTCTATAAAAGAAAAACTTCCACAGAATGTCGTGCAACTACATGAATACTCACTACATGACAGTGTAGTCAAATCAGTTGAGAGGAGATCAAAAGATAGGCTAATTATTACTTTAGATTGCAGTGGTAGTTTTAGTGATTTTGAAAAGCTTCGACTTACTTTTATAGGAGTTACGGAATATTCAATGCCGAAAAAATTTGAAGGTGCTTGGTGGATGTGTCATGAAATAGAACTTACTGAAGATGGATTTGAATTGGGTGTGTTATTTGATTGTCCATTTGAAGAAGTAATAATTTGTGCAAAAGATGTATTGCTTGAGAAATGTAACTAGTAAACTTTATTAGTTTAATAACAAAAAACAGTCTTAAATGACTGTTTTTTATTTAGATACTAGATTATCAAGCTTCCAATATGTATCTGTTAACGGAGCAACTTTACTATCTATGTATAAATACATGTTATTTAAATCTTTTGGTGAAGTTTTCATATTAAATTGAATGTCAGTAGTTAAAGAGAACTCAGATGGAACCTTTTTAGCGTTCTCATTTTGTATAAATTCACCTTCATATTTTTCACCAGTTTTTTCATCTTTTATGAAATATTGTATTTCCGAAAGATCTATCGTTTGTCCGTCAGCACGAGCATTATTGATTGTAACACGAGTTGTAAGGCGCCACTCTTTGTCTATTTTTTCGAACTTTGCATTTTCAACTGTCGCTCTATAGTATTCGTTTTTAAATATTTCCCCATAGTGCATTGCATCTTTTTCGAGAGTGCTCTTTTCTTGTTTTGGTTGAGCACTTTCATTACATCCTGCCATTATTCCTGTAAATATTAATGCTGTACAAGTTACTTTAATTAAAGATTTCATAGTAATTCCTTTCTGTATTAAAAAGTAAAACATAGGAATAATTTTACATCAATAGGAAGATAAAAAGTAGTCTTTTAGTAGAATATGCAAATATGCATTTATTTGCTATATAAATAAATGAAATAGAAAGAGAGGGAAAACCTGTATAAAGACGGAAGAATAAGGATTGAAAATATTGTAAAACGGAAGAAACGTGCATATAATTTAAAATAAAGGATAAATTTCTGAATCTTCAATAATGGTGGTGAGAACATGTTTACTGAAGAACGTCGAGGAAAGATTTTAGAATTACTTAAGAAAGATGGAAGAGTAATCGCAAAGGATCTTGCGGAAAGCTTTGATATGTCTATCGATTCTATAAGAAGAGATTTGTCAATTATGGAGAAGAATGGTTTATTAAAAAGAACTCACGGAGGTGCAATTGAACTTACGCGAGTGAGAAACTTAGCTGCTGAATCATTTAAACGTTTTAGTGATAGTTCAATATACGAAGAAGCAATTGCTAAAGTTGCTTCTTCGTATATACAAGAAGGAGATTCCGTTTTTATTGGTGGGGCTTCAATTCATTGTGCCATGTTAAAGTTTTTACCCGAGACATCATTTACAGTTATTACAAAATTCTATAGAGATAGCTAGTTCGTTACGAGAATATAAGAACATAGAAGTGTATTTAACTGGTGGTAAGGTAAAACCTTCAGGAAATATTACTGATACACTTGCCTCGGAATTGATAAGTAGATTATCTATTGATCTTTATTTCTCTACAGGTGGTGGTATTTCATTACATGGTATAAGTACTGCAACACCTGAAGTTGCATATTTTAGTAAAAGGGTAAGTAAAATCGCTCGAAGGAATATTTGTTTAGCTCCTCATAACAAACTCGGAATAGACTGCTTTATAAAAGGAGAGTCACTTAAAGAAATTGACCTTATAATTACAGATGAAGAGGCTAGCAAAGAAACTATTCAAAAATTTGAGAATCAAGGTAAACAAATTGTAATAGCGCCAATAGATTGCATTTAAAAGGAGTTTGAAATGATTATAAAAGGACAAGAGTTTCATATAAATGGATTAACTTATACAATTCGTTCTGCAGCTGAAACAGATGCAGATCGGTTATCAAAAATACGAGTTCAGATCGATGGAGAAACTGAAAATATGGATAGAGAAGAAGGCGAGGGGTTTATAGATACGAAGGGATTCCAACAAATAATAAAAACAGATAGTGAGAAAACGAGAAATCTCTTTTTAGTTACGGAAGTACATAACCGTATCGTTGGATTTTCGAGATGTGAAGGATCTGATTTAACGAGATTATCTCATAAAGTAGAGTTCGGAGTTTGTATTTTAAAAGAGTTTTGGGGATATGGAATGGGTATGAGCCTATTACAACAATCTATTAATTGGGCTGATGAAAATGCAGTGAAAAAGATAGCATTACAAGTGCTAGAGACAAATGAGAAAGCCATTCAGCTTTATAGAAAGTTAGGTTTTGAGGTAGAAGGTATTCTAAAAAATGATAAAAAACTATCGGATGGTAAGTATTATAATACGGTAGTAATGGGAAGGTTTGCTGATACTTTTCATAAAAGAGGTGAAGAAGTATGTTTTACAGAAGGAAGTACTATGTAGTAAAAAATGAATTCATAGAAATATTTAATGATCATTTCAATGATACTAATTTACCTAATCAAATAAAATATGGTTCTCGTTTAATAGGACGCTGGATGAAAGATAATAATGATGGTACGACTGAAGTATTTGCAATATGGGAATATAATAGTTATGAAGATTATGAAGCAATTGAAAAGAAAATTAGAAGTGACAAGATGCATGTTAGAAGAATAAATGATTGGTATGAAAAACATGGAGGGAAAGAATATGTTTTACAGGAATACATATTGGAGATGAAAAATGAAGAGTTACTTTGTACTGTAAAATGATAGGGAGTGAAGCTTAATGGGGATTAGAACGAAATTATATATTAGTTTAGCAGCCACTATTTTATTCGCAATAGCGGCGATAGTTTTCTTTATAAATAACAATCCACAAAAGTGGTTTTGGTTATGTATTTTCTTTGGGTCCATTATACAAAATATAGTGCTACTAAAAAAGAATAAAGAAGCGCATTAAAATATTCGAATTTTCAATACACTCGTATCTTTTTCTAATTATGTTGAAAACACTATTTCTCCTGTTCGATTGAGTCTTCACATCATGGTAACTTCAATTGTCCATGCAATTGAACGTGAATTAGCATTCAAATACATCAAAATAAACTATATTTAATTCACCGCTTTATAGATGTAATTCATTGTGATGGAGAAGTTGCTATTTGTAATCAATTTTCAAAATGGAAATGTACG
Organism: Bacillus sp. CDB3; assembly: GCF_002081505.1. Classification (NCBI taxonomy): domain Bacteria; kingdom Bacillati; phylum Bacillota; class Bacilli; order Caryophanales; family Bacillaceae; genus Bacillus; species Bacillus sp. CDB3. Next base: position 6,047 of record NZ_ALBR01000034.1, read on the forward strand.
GGAAATATGCGAAAAGAAAATCTTATTTTATTACAGAAAATGATGGGAAATCAAAATAAATTAAGTTATAAAATGGAAATGTTTCATTAGTTGCAAAACTATTAGATGTAATCCGCAGTACATTATATAAACGTATACAAAAATTTAGGCAATAAAAGTAGATTTTTGTAATCTACTTTTATTTGAGGGCTCATGTTCTGTCGGAATGTGCGCTTGCCAGGGAAATAATAGAATAGTTAGAAAAAAGATTTCCTGAAGGGGGTTAGCTTGTGAAGTATGTTGAAATCGGAATCGGGAATAGGTGGTTCATTCGAACGGAAACCGAAAATAAAGATGGAACTGAATTTGAGGAACGAGGAATTATAAAACCTATTTACTTTGAGTCTTTATATGTACGAATTTGGTTTCGGAAAACGTGTTTTATTTTTGATATGAAAGAGGGTTTTAAGAAAGTAAGAAAAAGTAGAGCTGAGTATAAGTTTATTGTTGGAATGGTGAGTAGGTTAAAACAATAGAATCAAATAGGTGGTGTTTTTATGATTAAAATTACTACATTCATACTCGCTATTATTGTAATGGGCTATTCTATTTACAGCTGGAATGATGGTTCGAAGCAAAGTATGCTTATTTTACAATTACTGTTAGGCTTTATGCTTGCTGGTATGGGGATACAAAACGTTAAGAAGGATGAAAAAGAGAATAAGAATATGGGGTTGTTGCTTTTACTTACATCGCTATTTTGTATCATCGTATCGTTAATAAAATATTTTAAATAAACAGTTACTTAACATATTGAGTAACTGTTTATTTTTTTGAAGTTTTCTCATTAAAAGTTTCAGTAGCTGTTTGGTATATTTTTTTATCAATACAAAATTTTTCAGTTATCCAATAAGTAAGTTCAGAAGAGGTAAGGCTACTTTCTCTTTTCTTACCTTGGAAATATCGTTTTAAAATATTATCATTAATAGAAGTTGGAATGCCATCGATATAACCGAAAATTTGAATTTTCTTTAATACAGGAGAAGAATGCCAGTCATTAGACTTTATAATGAGTTCTTTCATACTTGTTAAATGTATTGGCTCTGTATTTAAGATATTTGCTGGACCAGGATTTCTAGTAATATGAATTCCCTTATTTGATACTTGATAAGCAAAGGTTGCCCTTACATTACTCACTTGAAATGATTCATAAAGTGGATATGCTTGAAATAAAGGTGCACAGTAACCAACATCGACATAATAAGGTTGCTCTAAGTTAACACGTACGCATAAATGTCCAGGATCCATATACATATACTGCACAGAAAAACCTAGATTTGATAATAGCCAATGAAATCCAATAGAATGAGTCCAACAAGTACGGCCCATACCTTTAGTTGTAATTCGATTTATGTATGTCTTGATGGAAGGTAAGTAATTACCTGTTTTATTACCTTTTTCCCCGTCAATTATTTTAGTAAGAGTTTCCCACTTTACTTTCTCTTGATGAGCTTTAACAAGTTCATTTAAAAAATTTAAACTTACAGGCTTTTTTGTAACGGATAAAAATGATAGAAACTGATTTATTAGTTTTTCTTGTGACATTCGATCTTCCTTTCTATATAGAAGTTGATATTAATAATATTATATAATAATTGCTAGAAAATACAGTTATTTATTGCGAGGGAGAAAATCAAATGCCGATGTCAATATATTATAAAAGACTTCGTGAAAAATTAGGATCTGAACTTATTTTTATGCCGAGTATAGCTGCTGTAATTAAAAACGAGCAGGGGGAAATATTATTTCAATATCCCGGAGGAGAATACTGGAGTTTGCCAGCAGGGGCAATCGAACCAGGAGAAACACCAGAAGAAGCGGTTGTTAGAGAAGTGTGGGAAGAAACAGGATTAAAAGTAAAAGTGAAAAAAGAAAAAGGAGTATTTGGAGGGGAAGAATTTCGTCATACATATTCGAGTGGAGATCAAGTAGAGTATATTGTTGTTGTATTTGAGTGTGAAATTATCGGCGGTGGATTGAAAGCGGTTGATGGAGAATCTGTAAAACTAAAATATTTCCCTTTATCTGAAAAACCACCTTTAGCATTACCGTATCCCGATAAAATATTTTTATAGATGTAAAATAGCACACCTTATGAATAAAGGGTGTGCTATTTATATAGACCTGTCGTATACATCACTGTCAATGTATGTACAACTTCTTCTAAATCTAGCTCTTTATCATTTTGCACAATTTCCCAAAGAAACGTTTCATTCATCGCGAACCAACCACGAGCTACAATCTCTTTATTTAATTCAGGCTGCGCCAATCCACTTTCTTGAGAGTAAGTAATATCCTGTGTAATACTTTTTATAAAGCGTTCACGAATCTTCTCCCATTTTTGACTTATCTCTCCTGATAATCCTATTGCTTCTTCCACAACTTGCAAAATATCTCGTTCTTCTTCCGCTAATTGTAAGAATGCTCTAACTTGACTTTGAATCATATCACATGCGTCTAATTTTGTTTCAGGTGAAAAAGAGCGATCTGCAATATCATAAAAGCGATTCATAACATCTTCCATCAAAACGATGAGGAGAGCATCTTTGTTTTTAAAGTATACATATGCTGTTCCATAACCAGTTTCTGCATGTTTAATAATTTGCGTGATTGTAGTTTTCTGAAATCCGTTTTTTATAAAAATAGTATAACCGGATTGTAATAGTTTCTTTTTTGTTTCTAAGGAGCGGTATTTTCTTGTTGAAAGAGTAGAATTTTTCAAGGAATCACCTCTTTATACTGAAATATCTGAAAATATAATTGTATTGTAAAAGAAGTTCGTATATAAAGTCAACTGACATAATATCATTGACGTTATATCAATTTAAGTGATATATTTCAATTAGTTAGAATAAAAAGAAAATTAAAAGAAGGTGACACCATGTATAAAGAACCATTTCAACCAACTTATGAGTATGTGCTTGAATGTGATAAACATGATGAACTGAAAGATTTTCAATCTGAATTTTATAAAAAAGAAGGAACAATATATTTAGATGGTAACTCTTTAGGGTTGCTTTCAAAAAGAGCAGAGAAATCGTTACTTACATTGCTAGATTCATGGAAAGAGTTTGGGATTGATGGATGGACTGAAGGTGAGCATCCGTGGTTTTTCCTTTCGGAGAAATTGGGTGAATTGACAGCACCTCTTATTGGATCTTTACCGGAAGAAACTATTGTAACCGGTTCTACGACTGCGAATATACATCAAGTTATTGCGACGTTTTATGAGCCAAAAGGAATACGAACAAAAATTCTTGCGGATGAATTAACTTTTCCGTCAGATATTTATGCACTTCAGAGTCAAATTCGTTTAAAAAGCTTAGATCCAGATGAGCATTTAGTACGAGTGAAAAGCCGAGATGGAAGAACACTTTCTGAAGATGATATTATTCATGCGATGACCGATGATATCGCTTTAATATTATTGCCTTCTGTACTATATAGGAGTGGACAAATTCTTGATATGAAGCGATTAACAGCTGAAGCTCATAAACGTGGTATTCATATCGGTTTTGACTTATGTCATTCAATCGGCTCCATTCCGCATCATTTTAAAGAGTGGGATGTAGATTTCGCTGTATGGTGTAATTATAAATATTTAAATGCAGGTCCTGGTGGTGTTGCAGGCCTTTATGTAAATAATAAACACTTTAATAGACTCCCAGGATTATCGGGTTGGTTTAGTTCTAGAAAAGATAAGCAATTTGATATGGAGCATTCATTAACTGCGGCTGACCATGTAGGAGCTTATCAAATAGGCACACCTCACGTATTAAGTACTGCACCATTAATCGGTTCTCTTGAAATTTTTAAAGAGGCTGGTATTGAAAAGTTACGTGAAAAATCATTACATATTACGAGATATATGCTTGATTTAATTGAACATGAATTAAAAGGCTTTGAATTTACAATTGGGAATCCATTAGAGGATAAAAAACGAGGCGGGCATATTTATTTAGAACATGCTGAGGCGGCACGTATTTGTAAAGCGTTAAAAGCAAATGGGGTTATTCCAGACTTTAGAGCTCCAAATGGAGTTAGACTTGCGCCTGTTGCTTTATACAATACGTATGAGGAAGTATGGAACTCTGTACAAATTTTAAAGAACATTATGAAAGATGAAGAATATAAAAAGTTTGAAAATAAGCGAGAGGTTGTGGCATAAGCATGAAAACATCGCAGTGGATTGATATTTCACAACCGTTAAATAATGATATCGCGACGTGGCCAGGGGATACACCTTTTTCATATGAAGTTTCATGGTCAAAAGAAAACAGTGGTTCAGTAAATGTCGGAAAGTTAACGATGAGCATTCATACAGGTACTCATATTGATGCACCTTTTCATTTCGATAATGACGGTAAGAAGGTGTTAGATTTAGATATAGATGTATATGTAGGTACAGCACGAGTTATCGATGTTTCAGGGCTGGAAAGTATCGGTAAAAAAGAATTAGAAAGTTTTAACTTAGAAGGTGTAGAGCGACTATTATTACGTACATCTTCACATGGTAAAGCAAATGAATTCCCAGATGTAATCCCGCATTTACGCGCAGATATTGCAGCCTTTCTTTCTGAAAAGGGAATTCGTTTAATCGGGGTAGACGTACCATCAGTTGATCCTTTAGATGATAAAGAACTAGCAGCGCATCATCAATTATTTAAACATGGAATACACATTTTAGAAAATGTCGTACTAAATCACGTAGTAGACGGCGATTACGAACTTATTGCATTACCACTTGCATTAACAGATGCGGATGGGAGTCCAGTTCGAGCTGTTATTAGACCAATATAAATAGAAATGAACACAAAGGGGCGTTTGGCTAATATGAAAGAAAATGAAAAGGTAATTATGGAAAAAGGGATTCATACGGATTTTAAGGAGAATATGACGTACGGAGAGTATTTACAGCTAGATAGCTTATTATCTAGTCAACAAAGATTATCAGACCATCATGATGAAATGTTATTTATCGTCATCCATCAAGCGAGTGAGCTTTGGATGAAATTAATTTTACATGAACTGAATGCGGCGATTGAATCAATTAAACAAGATAAATTACCACCAGCTTTTAAAATGTTAGCACGTGTATCAAAAATTCAGTCTCAAATTATTCAATCTTGGGATATTCTTGCGACATTAACGCCATCAGAATATATTGAGTTCCGTGATTCACTTGGTCAGGCTTCAGGTTTTCAATCGTATCAATATCGAATGATTGAATATGCACTTGGTTATAAAACACCACATGCATTAAAGATTTATGAAAAGGACCCAGAATTACATGCTCGTCTTCATAAAGCACTTCATGCACCAAGTTTGTATGATGTTGCGATACAGGCGCTTGTTAAAGAAGGATTCCCAATTCATAAAGATGTGTTAAATCGTGATGTTACACAGCCTTACGAAGAGGATGCAACTGTAGAAGCGGCTTGGGTAGAAGTATATGCGGACGTGCAGAAATATTGGGATTTATATCAGCTTGCAGAGAAATTAATCGATATTGAAGACTGGCTACAACAATGGCGTTTCCGTCATATGAAAACGGTAGAACGAATTATCGGTCATAAAATGGGAACAGGTGGCTCTTCTGGCGTATCTTATTTAAAACGAGTGCTTGATCAATGCTTCTTCCCAGAGCTTTGGAACGTTCGAACGAAATTATAAAAATAAACTTGTCAGCTATTAAATGCTGGCAAGTTTATTTTTTGTTTTAAAAACAAATATGATTTAATAGAGAGAACGAGATGAACTACAAATATTACATAATCATTTAGATGGAGGAAGATTTCTTGAATTTCGAGCAATTACAAAATAAATTTGAAAAGAAAAAAGTGAATACATTTCTTGTTTATCAAAAAGGGGAAACAACGACTGAGTACTATAAAACGATAGACTGTGCAAATGAGTTATTTAAAATAAATTCGATTACAAAAAGTATCGTATCCATATTAATTGGCATCGCAATTGATAAAGGATATATAAATGATATACATTCAACAATCACAACATGGATTCCCAATGTACCGGAGAAAAAGAGGGAATTAACGTTGTATCATTTATTAACTATGACAACAGGAGAAGATTGGCAAGAATTCGGCAATGGGGTCGTTTTCCCAAATGACTTTGTGGAATCAGACAATTGGGCGCAATTCATTTTAGAAAAGCCGTTCATTGAAAAAATGGGTATGAAAATGAATTATAACTCAGGTTCTTCTCACTTACTTAGTTACGTCATTCAAGAAGCAACGGGAATGTCGACGGAGCAGTTCGCGAAAAAGTATTTATTTGATCCATTAAACATTATGGAATATGAATGGCAACAAGACCCGCAAGGTATATATGTTGGCGGATTCGGTATGAAAATGAAATCTATAGATGTATTAAAGTTAGGAAAATTATGTTTGCAGAATGGATATTGGAAGGGAAATGAAATTATATCATCGAAATGGTTAGAGCAATCAAGTACAGCTCTATTTGAAACGTATGAACATGTCGGGGCATACGGGTATCACTGGTGGGTATTAAATAACGAAAGATTTCACATACCGTATTGTATGTATTTTGCTATGGGATACGGAGGGCAATACATTATTATCATTCCACAGTTAGAGATCGTAGCAGTAATTAGTAGTCACATGCCTAAACGTGGCCTCGTACCATTAAAGTTATTTATAGAGCATATAAAAGAGAATGCCAATCATAAATAAGAAGAGGAAGGAGGTGTGTTATGAGAAGTGCAAAAATGATAGCGATTTATAGACTGTTATTAAGTCTTCTAGCGTTTAGTGCACTTATTACTCAATTTGTTACAAGGGCACAAGTGAAACCGTTCAATCCAGTTAACTTTTTTAGTTTCTTCACAATTGAAAGCAATATTTTAGTGGCGGTAATTCTACTATTAAGTAGCTTGGGAACAGCCCTACTTGGACGTTCCGAGCAGTTTGGAGTTCTTCGCGGTGCAGCTACAGTATACATACTGACAACAGGACTTATTTATTTTTTGTTATTAAGGGGATTAGAAGAGTCACTTCAAACAGCGATACCATGGGTAAATACTGTGCTTCATTACATCATGCCATTAGCGATGATTTTAGATTGGGTTATAAATCCACCTACGAAGACCATTACATGGAAACAGGCTGCGAGTTGGCTTGTTTTCCCGCTTTTATATGTTGTCTATAGCTTAATACGAGGTCCATTTGTTAATTGGTACCCATATCCATTTCTCGATCCGAGAATAGGTGGATATGGGAGAGTGCTTTTATATAGTATCGGAATAGCGGTTGTAATTGGAGCTATTTGCGGATTGGTGAAAGTGTTAGGGAATCGATCTTTAAGTTTAAAACAATAACTTTCATTATTAAATGTGTATGAATAACCCCCTCTGTTTTACTTAAAACAGAGGGGGTTATTTGTTCTATCGACTTGTCTTCTGAAAGGACATCTTTAAAAATTTCTCTGTTTTCGTATCAAACTCTACATCTACAAAAACACCATACTCTTTTCCATCTTCACGCAGCCACAATTTAAATTTTTCAACTGTTATTTGAACAGTTTTTGGTTTTCTACCTATATGAAGGTAATCGATAATCTCAGCTTTCGGATATAGTTCTTTCGTTTTTTCAACGGCTAGTTTACCCCATTTTGCATAGGGTGGTTGTGCGTGAACTATAGATGGGCCAGTATATATATTTGAACAAGTTGTTATTAAAAAGATTATAAATGCAGTACGTGTGAAAAGTCTCTTCATAATAAGCTCCTTTTATTCTTTTTTATATTGTGTGCATATATCTTCAAGCGTATAAGCTTGTCTTTTTTTGTCTTCTTTACATAAAAGCTTCACATTTACAAAACATAACCATGAATTCATTCTGTAATTAAGGAGGGAAACATATGCGTCAAAAAGGGTTTTTGAAGATAGCAGCTCTACTTACTTTTATTGGCTTATCTTTAATCGTAAGTAGTATGCAAATAAAAAATGTAGAAGCCTTTTCTAATCAAGTGATTCAAAGAGGTGCATCTGGAGAAGATGTCATTGAATTGCAATCTCGTTTGAAATATAACGGATTTTATACAGGAAAAGTAGATGGTGTTTTCGGCTGGGGTACATATTGGGCGCTTCGAAATTTTCAGCAAAAATTCGGATTGCCGATTGATGGTTTAGCAGGGGCTAAAACGAAGCAAATGCTTGTTAAGGCAACAAAGTATGATAAGTCGACTGCTAATAAAGGTACTACAACTAATAAAGGTACTACAACTAATAAAGGGAATAGCGGTGGTACTGCACAAGAAAATAAACCACCACAAAGTAAAGGGACAAATGTTCCAAACGGTTATTCTCAAAATGATATTCAGCTAATGGCAAACGCTGTATACGGAGAGTCACGTGGTGAGCCATATTTAGGACAAGTAGCAGTGGCCGCGGTTATTTTAAATCGTGTCACAAGCGCATCGTTTCCGAATACTGTTTCCGGTGTAATCTTTGAACCGAGAGCCTTTACAGCAGTAGCGGATGGACAAATCTATTTAACTCCAAATGAAACAGCGAAAAAGGCTGTATTAGATGCGATTAATGGATGGGATCCAACAGGGAATGCACTGTATTATTTCAATCCAGATACTGCGACAAGTAAATGGATTTGGACTCGTCCACAAATTAAAAAAATCGGTAAACATATTTTCTGTAAATAGAGCGGAGGTGGAAACATGTTACGAGGTATTATCATTGTACTATTAACAGTAGGTGTAGTCGGAACAGGATATTGGGGCTATAAAGAGCATCAAGAGAAGAATGCGGTATTAATTAGAGCGGAAAATAGTTATCAGCGCGCGTTTCATGATTTAGCGTATGAGGTTGACCTATTACACGATAAAATCGGAACAACGCTTGCGATGAATTCACGTTCATCTTTATCACCAGCATTAGCAGATGTTTGGCGTTTAACATCCGAAGCCCGTTCAGATGTAGGGCAACTACCATTAACATTAATGCCGTTTAATAAAACGGAAGAATTTTTAGCGAATATCGGTGATTTTAGTTATCGTGCAGCGGTTCGTGATTTAGAAAAAGAACCGTTAAATGATCAAGAATATAAAACGTTACAAGGTTTATATTCAAATGCAGGAAATATACAAGATGAACTGAGAAAAGTGCAGCATCTGGTGTTGAAAAACAATTTACGCTGGATGGACGTAGAGATGGCACTTGCTTCAAATCGAGATCCAGCAGATAACACAATTATTGATGGATTAAAAACAGTTGAGAAGAATGTAACGTCATACTCTTCTACAAACTTCGGACCGACTTTTACAAGTGCACAAAAGAATAAAAAAGGTGGATTTGAAGCAGAAGGAAAGGCTATTTCAAAAGAGGAAGCGGAAAAAATCGCGAAATCATTTTTAAACTTAAAAGGGAATGAAAAAGTAGAAGTCGAGAAAAGTGGAAAAGGTGCAAAAGAATCATTCTACAGTCTGAAAATTCAAGATCCAACAACGAACAATGAGTATTATATGGATATTACCGGAAAAAGGTGGATATCCAATTTGGGTAATGAATAACCGAGAAATTAAAGAGCAAAAAATTAGTTTAAATGATGCAGGAAGTAAAGGATTGGCATTTTTAAAGGATCATAAGTTTACAAATATGGAGCTGTTTGATAGCTCTCAATATGATAATATCGGTGTGTTTACGTACGTTGTAAATGAAAATGGAGTGCGTATTTATCCAGAAGCAATCCAAATGAAAATTGCTTTAGATGATGGGGCGATTGTTGGTTTTTCCGCAAAGGAATATTTAGCATCGCATCAAAAACGAACAATTCCGAGTGCGAAACTAACTGCTGCTGAGGCGAGAAAGAAAATTAACCCCGATGTAAAAATTATGGAAGAACGTAAAGCTGTAGTAGTAAATGACTTGCATAATGAAGTACTTTGTTATGAATTTATTGGTACTTTAGGGAAAGATACATACCAAATTTTCATTAACGCAAATAATGGAGCAGAAGAAAAAGTGAAGAAGATGCAAGCTGTTGAAAAAATTTATGATTAAACATCAATGATAAAGTGGTGAAAATAATGAAAATCATTATATATATGTTAATGCTTTGTTTCGTTATTACTGGATGTAGTATTGGAAAAAAAGACAATCCTAATGAAAAGCCAGAACAAAAAAATGTCTCGATGAAAAATGTTACGTATACGAATAAATCAAATAAGCCAAACGAAAAAGCTGCTGATCATTTAGCATCTTTAGCTGCAAGTATACCTGGTGTAAACGATGCGACAGCAGTAGTAGTTGGGAAATATGCTGTTGTAGGTATTGATGTAAAAGCGAAACTTGATCGAACTCGCGTGGAGTCAATTAAGTATTCTGTTGCAGAAAGTTTGAAGAATGATCCCAATGGTGCTAATGCAGTCGTTGTAGCAGATGTTGATACGTATGAAAGATTAAAACAAATAGGAAAGCAAATTAAGAATGGTAAAACTGGTGAGGGTATACTTGATGAATTAGCAGCAATTGTTGGCCGAGTAATGCCACAAGTTCCAAATGATATGATTGAAAATAGAGAAACGAATCCAATTAAAGATAATGATAAACAATTACCAAAAGATGAAGAACAAGAACTACGAAAAGAACAAGAAGATCAGTCAAATAACCATTTGAAAAAATAGTGAAAATCCCGTACTAAATTGTACGGGATTTTTCTGTAAGATTAAATATTCAGTTTATTTTCAAGAGAATATATGGTTTAATAATGAGGGGAGGGACAACCGTTATGATGAAAAAAAGCGCACTCATATTAGGTAGTTTATGCATATGTTTCAGTATGACAGCGTGTGATCAGAAGAAAGAAGTGAAGAAGAAAACGGCTACGTCTTCTACAATAACGGAAAATAAAAAGCAAGAGTCCATTAATATAAATCATTTCTCAAATATTAATGAAGGAATGACTTATTTAGAAGTGAAAGAATTAATCGGTTTTGAAGGGGATTTACTCATAGAAGAAGGGGTAGAACATTCTACACAAATTAAACAAATTTTTGCTTGGAAAGGAAGCGATCCAAAATCATTTGCTGAAATAACATTTTTGGATGGAAAAGTGCAGTCTAAAACACAGCAAGGTTTAAGTTAATTTGATAAAAAAATGAGAGAGTTAAGCATGAACATACATACAGGGGAAATACAATTAGTTCCGTATAAGGAGCAGTATAAAGAGAGAATAGAATCATTTAGTTTACCAAGTGAACAAGTGCGATTCACCGCGAATCCAGGTGAATTACTGGAGAAAGCGAAAAATGATCGAACTAAAAATGTAGTTGTTATTTTGGACTTTAGCGGAGTACCTGTCGGTGTTTTTGCATTACAAACGGGTGACAGTGTACAGGAGTTTACAGAAAATAAAGATGCTATACTTTTAACTTCTTTTTCTATCAATCACAATAAACAAAGGAAAGGATATGCTAAAAAATCATTGGCGTTATTACAAGACTTTGTAAAATATTATTATCCAATAAAAAATGAAGTGATTCTTGCTGTAAATGAAAAAAATATTCCGGCACAAAAGTTATATGAGAAAGTTGGATTTCAAGATAAAGGGTTTAGAAGAATGGGACCAATCGGACAACAATTCATATTACATTTACCTATAACGACATAATAAGATAACAAAGCTTACCCTTGAAGAAAATCATGTAGTAAGTTTTTTTATTACATGATTTGTTAGAAAAATCAATGCAAATATCCGAGGAATATGAAGATGTAAATATATCCGATTTTTAGGACTGTTAAAATGTGAGGTGTGTTGTTATGACAATTTATATTGCACTACTACGCGGAATTAATGTAGGTGGACATAAAGTAATCAAAATGTTGGATTTGAAAAAAATCTTTGAATCAATAGGGTTAAAAAAAGTGAAAACATATATTCAAAGTGGAAATGTAGTGTTTGAGTCAGAAGAAGAGATAAGTTTTTTAAAGGAACGAATTGAATGTGAAATTAAAAATGTTTTTGATTTCGATGTTCCAGTTATGTTAAGAACAAATGAGGCATTTATAAATATTATAAACAAATGTCCTTATGAAGCAAATTCATTGTTAGAAGGAGAAAGTATGCATGTTGCCTTTTTAGCAAATGTACTTCCTGAAAAAGAAAAGAATCAGCTGCTTATGCTAAAAAATGAGACTGAAGATTGTTATATAGATGAGAATGTTGTGTATTTGTTTTTCAAAAAAAGCATTCGGAATTCTAAACTAATGAACCAGTTTCAAAAATTACATACGCCAGCTACAGTAAGGAATTGGCGGACTGTGAATAAGTTAAAAGCAATAGCGGAAGATATGTATTAAAAAAGTGGTTTTCTATTTGCAGAAAACCACTTTTTTTATTTATATTGTTTTGCGACAATGAGTTCAACTATAGGATAAATAAAGAATGAAGAACAAAGTGCTATAAATAGGGGAAGGTTTTTTACACCATCCAAATTGGAACCCATAGAAAATCCTTCTGACCAGAATAATATAAGAAACATAACAGCTACTAGAACAAAATACGCGATTTTAAAGCTTTTATATGTAATTTGCTGTCCCATTTCATCCTGACTTTCTTCTGACACACCGTGGGGATCTCCCCATGTAAGATGATTAATTAATTTACTAAGTATTAAAGAGGCAGCGAAAATAGTCCCGCCCAAAATTGAACCTTCAGTTATGTATTTATATGTGCCATGTACAAGTATAGCGATTAAAGAAAAAATTATGATTACAAAAATAGTTTTTTTAGTATCCAATATATAATTGCACCTCCACCTTTGTAAAAAACTCTTTACACCTATAGTATAAAATTTGAAAAGTTTCATGTCAAATACTTTTTACACGAAAGGTGAAGGTGTATAGTATTTTGTTTTAAAGATAAATAAAAAATTACATTACATTTGAATGTAAAAGAATAGGCTCGCATATATTTGGAAGGGATGTCAGATTAATTTAGGGGGTAGTTATGTCTATACTTTTAAAAGCTGGTGCAGATGCAGGAAATAACGGTTTGAAGTTAATGGTGAAAGGGCAGGACCCTATTTTTATCCCGAGTATTTATTCTTTATATATAGGAGAGCCTACAGGACTGTTAGATGAGGGAGATGTATCATTATCAGAATTAGAGAATCACATTGATGTGACCATTAGTTCTCCATCGCTAATGTTAAATAATGTACGATACATCGTTGGAGAAAAAGTGATTCAAGATCAATTAAAAGGTACTGAAGTGGAGAAGAAATCGAATAAGTCGACGGATGAGCTAATGGTTATTACAATACTATCGGGTTTAGCAGTAAGTGCTATGCGTCAAAGTCCAACATCAAGTCATATTAATATTCGTTATGATTTATCGGTCGCTCTTCCTATGCAGCTTATTACACAAGAAATAGCAGCTGAAAATGCAAAACGTTATATGGGAAATCATAAGGTTGTTTTCCATTATCCGAACGGACGCGATGTTACGATTAATGTTTCTATTGAGTTTTGTAAATGCCTGCCTGAGGGCGCTTCTGGGACGTGGGGTATTGTATATGATGAAGAAGGAAATGTTGTGAAACATAAAATAGAATGTGAACAAAATCAAGTTTCAGAAATTGATTTTGTTGATAAAACATTATTATCTTTTGATATTGGCGCGGGGACAACAGAAGAAGTTGTTTCGTTAGGGGTAAATTTCCGTCCGCAATTAAGTAAAGGGTTATCGTACGGTGTAAAAGAAACGTTACTACAAATTATTACAAGATGGAATCGGAAATATCCTACGAAAACAATTGATAGTATTACAGAATTTAACCAAATATATTTAAATGAAAAACACCCGAGAAATGCATTGTTAGTTGAGGAATCGCAACCAGCGTTTTTAGGTTTAGCTGCACGTGTCGCAACAGATATTATTAACAAAATTGATGATATGAAAGACGATCCATATGTATTTATTTACGGTGGGGGCGCAGTTATTATTAAAAATAGCTTGAAAATGATTTTAAAACAAAAAGGACGCTTGAAAAATGTGATTTTTGTAGATAATCCGTTATTTACAAATGCTCGTGGGTTATTAGTATACACATGCTCGCCAAAATATAGAGAGCATAAGCAAAAAGAGTTAGGGTTTACAAACTTAACGATAAGTTAGTTGGTGGAAGTATGCGATCTAGGCGATATAAACGTGGTGATCGAGTGAAAATTAATATTAATAAATCAGTATCGCCTGAAATGATTGCTTGGCTTAATAAACAATCTAATCCAACTAATTTCTTTTTCTTTGCAGCCCAGCAATTATTTAAACAAGTAGGAGATATTGATGTATCAAAAACCTTGCCAAGTAGCCATGTTTTTTCTTTATATGTAGAACCATCATCTCTATTAAAAGTTGAAATGAATCCATTTAAAAACGTACCATTAGAAAATAGTAAATCCATCGAAAATGTAAAAAAAAATCGTGGGAATCTGTTGATCAGTTAGATTGTCCATTTTTTTAAACATAGAAAAAAATAGGTAGAGCCCATCACTATACATAGGAATACAGTGATGGGCTTTTGTTATTGTATCGTAATATCTATAAATAAGAAGGGGACAAAACAATTTGTGCCCCTTCTAAAAGTTATCCTTATCTTATATAGGATATATGTTCTGAAACTGCTTTAATAATTTTATCCCAGTCATCGTGGTGATTCTCATGTCCTGTACCTTCAAGGGTTAATAGCTTTGAGTTCGGAATTTCGTCAATAAGTGCGAGTCCATGTTCAAGTGGAAGAGCTGTATCGTCCGTACCATGAATTACTAAAGTTGGTACCAGTATTGATTTAAGTATACCCTCATAAGAATTATCACCTGTTAGGAGGGCGTGATTAAACATACTTAATAGATTGTTAGCACGTTCTATTTCTTGTTTTACTTGTTTCAAAGTTCTTGATTCATCAAATATACGCTTTGGCCCACAGAGTAGACGTGATCCTGTAACTAAATATTTCGCTATAACATCTTTATTTGTCCAATCTAAATTTGCACCATTAGCATGATGTGTCAAAATTCTTTCATCCATTGGAGGCAAATCACGAGTATTGTTATCAGATCCAATAACGCTTGTTGCTAGTAATGTTAAGGTCAAAATTCTTTCTGGGTGTTTTACTGCAGCAATTTGAGCAATCATACCTCCTAATGACATGCCCAGAAGGTGTGCCTTGTCAATATGATACGCATCGAGTACCCCGATTGCATCTTCAGCCATGTCTGCTACAGTGTAATTGGAAGTCCCAGGCTTATATGTAATAGAGCGCCCGACATCACGGTTATCATAGCGAATGACAAATCTTCCTGTGCTAGCTAACCTTTCACAAAATTCTTCATCCCAATAAACCATTGAACACGTAGCTCCCATAATTAATAATATTGCTGGGTTATTAGGATTGCCAAAGCTTTCTGTACATAAATTAATACCGTTTACTTTGAAAATTTGTTCACTCATAGTACACTCTCCGTTTCATTAAAATTAAAGAAAATAAAACTTTTGTTGTTTCTTATCCGGAAACTAAATTGTATTAAAGTTAGGTACATGCTTTTTGCACTCATAATACTTAATTAGTAGCGATAAATATCACCTCCAAACATATTTATTATCATTTAAGACGAAAAATTTTGAAAAATAATTGTTAGTTATTAAAATTAACAGAAAGGAGGAGAGGAAATGAAAGCAATTATTATTGATCAATATGGTAGTGTTGAAAAATTACAAGAAAGACAAGTTCCAAAGCCGGTTATTAAATGTAATGAAGTATTAATACGCATACACGCAACATCTGTTAATCCTGTTGATTGGAAAATAAGAAAGGGAGAATTACAAGAGAAGCTACAATTTTCATTTCCAATTACATTAGGTTTAGATGTTGCTGGAGTAATTGAAGAAGTTGGAGAAGATGTGGACCATTTCAAAATAGGTGATAAAGTGTTTACGAAACCAGAAAATATAGGGAAAGGTTCTTACGCTGAATACATTACAGTGAAATCAGACTTAGTAGCACATATGCCAAATAATATTAGTTTTGAAGAAGCTGCGTCTATACCTCTTGCAGGACTAACAGCTTGGCAAAGTCTTGTTGATTACGCACAAATAAAAGAAAATGATCGAGTATTAATTCATGCTGGAGCTGGTGGAGTAGGTAGTTTTGCAATTCAAATCGCGAAATCATTTGGGGCCTTTGTCGCTACAACTGCAAGTAGTAAAAATGAAGAGTTTTTAAAGTCTTTAGGTGCTGACCTCATTATTGATTATAAAAAAGATAAATTTGAAGAGCTACTATCGGATTATGATATTGTGTTAGATACAATCGGCGGAGAAGTACAAGAGAAAAGTTTTCCAATTATTAAGCCTAGTGGTGTTCTAGTTTCTATCGTTCATGAACCGGCACATGAAGTACAAGGGATAAAATCAGGATTTTTATGGTTAAAACCAAGCGGAAAGCAATTATACGAATTATCAGGTTTGATTCAAGCTGAAAAAATTAAACCAATCATTAGTAAGGTTGTTCCGTTTAATGAAAAAGGAGTTAGAGAAGCTCATATTTTGAGTGAAAGTCAGCATACTAGAGGGAAAATTGTAATTACAATGGAATAAAATTTACATAAATATGCGAGTGGTGACTGGATAAAATAAAGATTTTCCCCACTCGCATATACTACATTTTTTGAACGACATAAGTAATCGCATTCGTTTTTAATCTAATGTGTTTTCCGTTACGTACAATATCATACGATAAACTTTTAATTTCAATTTTTACTTCTAGCCATTCAGTATAAACGCTTTTTAGTACAAGTATCATTTCTTCAGTAGAAAGATTAATTTCAACTAAAGCATCTAATTCTTGATTCGTTCCCAAGCCAATTTCTTGAATGTTAGAGTTGACTATTAAACAGTTGATACCACCACTCTTTGTTCCATTTTTCATAGAGTGAAGCACTTTTTTAAAATCTTCTATTGATCTGACATGTTCTAAACTTGATACCGCAACGATGTAGTCATAAGTATTAGGAGCAATATAGTAGTCTTCAATTGCTGAATGTTCCGTTTTTATGTATTCAAATACACCATATTCTTTGCTATAAACTTGTAACTTCATTAAAGCCGTTTCGAGTAGATCAACACAAGTAACAGTGCCGCCATTATTCGTGATTTTTTGTGCAATCGGAATACTGTTTCTACCGACACCAGAGCCAAGGTCAAGTATTTGTAGGTCTTTCTGTCCTTCAAAATAGTTCAGCATGTCCATAACTGTTTTAACAGGTTTATACAGCCAAGATCCTGCTTCGAATAATTTGTATTGTTCATAGCAAAGATCGTGATATTTTTTCTCTTCTTGTCTTATGTAATCGATTCTGTTCATAGTGTTTCAGCTCCAATAGTTTCATGGCGGAATGAATAGGTTGGACAACCTTTAACATTCATTTGAATTCGAAATATACCACCAGCATGTGGGTACTGTTTTAATTCCGTATCCGTCATTCTTGTTCGGGCTGTTGTGATATATAAATCGGTCAAATTAGGTCCTCCAAATGTACACGACGTTACATATAAAGCAGGAATCGGAATACTTAAAATCTGTTTTCCAGTAAAGGGATTCCATCTAGTAATCTTCGAGCCTCCCCAATGTGCAATCCATAAACAACCTTCTACATCAATTGTCATGCCATCGGGTATACCTTCATTTTCAGGGAAGATGATAACATCTGTTGGATTGCTAATTACACCAGTATGTATATCATAATGAAAACGGACTACTTTTTTTGTAGGTGTATCAATGAAATAAAGAAATGTATGATCAGGGGACCAAGCTATACCATTTGACGTATTTACATGTGCAACTTTTTTATCTACGTTGAAATTATTGTTTAAACAATACAAGGAACCAGCAGCATTAATACCGTATAAGTCTGTAGTGCCCGCCCAAAAGCGGCCAGCTGGATCGCATTTTCCATCGTTAAAGCGATTTTCTAATAAATCTGGTTCAGGGTCATAAATATGTGTAAGTATTTTTGTGTCAAGATTAAGAGAATAAAAGCCTTGTTCCATTGCTACTAAAACTTCATCGTTCGTATATGGAACAACACAACCGATTTGTTGGTCGAGAGTGATCGCTCGGTTTGTTTTTTTAACAGGATTAAAAAGACATAATTTTTTCTCGATAATATCAACCCAGTATAATAATTGTTTCTTCTCATCCCAGCAAGGACCTTCCCCTAAATTCGCCTTAGCATCAACGACTAATTCTATATTTCTGAGCAATATGTTTCACCTCTATTCATTAAAGCTATATATAAAGTTCGATAAGAAGAGAGGTAAACCTTTCACTGAAATGAAATTAAGATTTCCAGTGTAAGAAAAGAGGACCTTATCACGTAATTCGAAAATAGCGTATAGCCATGGGGAGGGAAATGCATATGATGTTTTATGAAATTGTCTATTTTTCATGTAAAAATGTATTTCGCGTATACGAAGGAAGCGGAAAATATAGGGAATTCAAGAGAAATCCGGAGGGGAAATATTGTTGTGATGAATGTAGTCATAAAATTCAACTGAAGGCGATAAAACATTTTTTTAGATAGTTATATGTTATTTGTTTTCGTTCAGAAAAATTTGACAATGAATTCGTTATAAATTATCATATGTAAAAACTAATATTCAAAATGGCATTGAAGAGAAGAGTAGTTAAGAATGAATACATACAGAGAGCTCTGGTAGCTGAGAAAGAGCGGTTAAACATCTTAACGAAAAAAGACTTGGAGCTGCGCAAGGAACTAATTTGTTTAGGGATGGTGCGACGGGTTCTCCCGTTATAGAGATAGGGTATAAGCATATTTTGCCGTACCTGAAAAGGTTAATATGGTGACGTATTAACAAACTGAGGTGGTACCGCGAAGCTAATAACTCTCGTCCTCAAGATTAATAATCTTGGGGGTGGGAGTTTTTTTATTGTATAAAACTGAAAATGTGAAAACAAAAATACAATTGAGGTGAGTATATGCATTGGGCGTATGAAGTAGCACATGAATTAATTAGAAAACATCCAAACAAAGAAACTTTTGTTTGTGCAGCTGGAATTAGTCCATCGGGTTCTGTTCATATTGGGAACTTCCGTGAAATAGTAACGACTTATTTCGTTGTAAGGGCTCTGCAAGATTTAGGGAAAAAGACTCGTTTTATCTTTTCATGGGATGACTATGACAGGTTTAGAAAAGTTCCTAAAAATATTGATCCATCTTTTGGAAGATACATTGGTATGCCGTACTGTGATATCCCTGATCCGCATGGGTGTCATAACTCATATGCGGATCATTTTGAAAAAGAGTTTGAGAAATCGCTCCAAGCATTTGGGATTGAAGTGGAATTCATATATCAACATGCTGAATATAGAAGCGGAAGGTATAACGAAAACATATTAGAGTCTTTGTATAAAAGAAAAGAAATATATGATATTTTAATGGGTTTTTAAAACAGGAATACACCGAGAAGAAGATAGAGAAAACTTTTATCCCGTTACGTTATATTGTGAGAGCTGCGGGAAAGATGCAACAACTATTACACATTTTGATGAAGTATTAAAAACAGTTCGGTATGACTGTGAATGTGGAAATCAAAATAAATTATCCGTATTAAATACAAGTCAAATAAAACTGAATTGGAAAATCGATTGGCCGATGAGATGGATGATAGAGGATGTTATTTTCGAACCAGGCGGAAGAGATCATTCATCGGAAACTGGTAGTTATAATGTATCAAAAGAAATTGCAAGGGAAATATTCAATTATGAAGCCCCTGAATACGTTGCTTATGATTTCATTGGAATTAAAGGACATCATGAAAAAATGTCCAGTTCTTCAGGGCATAGTATTACACCTAGCGACTTATTAAAAGTGTATGTACCAGAAGTGATTCTTTTTATGTTTGCAAAATATAGGCCCGGCGCAGCTTTTCATATTGGACTTGATGAAGATGTGATTCGCAATTATACAGAGTATGAGAGATTGAAGGATAGTTATGAAAATAAAACACTCAAAAATGAAGATTTATTTGCTGCAATTAAACTTTCTAGACTTGATAGCCGATTTAAAGAGTATCCAAAGTTTAATCAAGTAGCAGGAACTTTACCGTTATTAAATTTTGATTCATCTATTTTACAAGATATATTAGAGAAAATAGATAGGAGCTATGCATTACCTGAAATGATAGCGATAAGTAATCGTGCTGAGTATTGGATAAGAAACTTTCAATCTAAAAAATTAATTGCGGTAAATAAAGAGAAAAATACGGAGTTTTATAACACATTAGATGAACGGCAGAAAAAATGGCTAGTAGAAGTTTGTAAAATAATTCGTTCTAATAACGATCATTCTAAACTAATGGAGCAATTGTATACGATTTGTCATCATGAAAATAAAAAAATAATGAAAGAAAATCAAAAACAATTATTTACCATTTTATATAGGCTCATTATGAATCAATCAAATGGTCCACGTATACCATTATTAATACATGCGGTAGGCACCAGAAAATTCGTCACATTATTAGATTTCTAAAATATAGTTAAAAGCAACGCAAGTACTTATTCTATTGAGTACTTGCGTTGCTTAATTTTTACTATCGTGAATACATTTTTGGACATTCATCACCACGTGGTTCGTAAAAACAATGGCTTTTAAATTGCCCTGCAAACGGCTGATTATACCATTCAGGTGGACAAGCTCCAACTGGACGGAAATACCAAAGAGCCCATCGTGCTGGCCAGCGCCATTCACCTTGTAAAACTTTTCTTGCGATTTCTTTTTCTGATTCACGGGCACGTTGATAAAAGTATCCGTATTGAACCGCTTCAAATCCGCCAGGGCTTTGATATACTGCATCACGCACAGATCGAAGGTCTTTAAAATCTAAGCAATCACAAAATACACGATTTACTACAACACATCCAACAAGTTGTTCACCTTGTCGTCCTTCGCCCTCAGCTTCAGCACGGATTAAACGTGCTAGTAAATCAACGTCACTTTCGTTGTATGGAATAAGGGGCATAGTGATACCACCTTTCTATAACTGTTATAGTAAAGAGTGTATGTTTCAAAATGAGCTAAGTGCTTTTGTAATCTGAAAATAACTTTTAATTTTAACAAGGAGCTTGTATGAATTAAAGCTAATTAGTTATAGAAGATAATAATGGAAAGGGAGAGGTAGTATGTATCGAATTCATAAAGAACACATCATTTATGCAATGTCACCAAATAATGAGCCATGTATAAAAGTAGACAAGGGGAGTCGGATTGTATTTGAAACGTACGACTGCTTTGAAAATCAAATTGATTCTGAAGATGTTGTGTTTCAAGAGTTAGATTGGAATCGAATTAATCCAGCAACTGGACCTGTATATATTAAAGGCGCAGAACCTGGCGATATTTTAGTCGTAACGATTGAAAAGATTAAAATTGCAGGGCAGGGCGTTTTAACGACAGGTGCGAACCTTGGTGTAATGGGTGATAAGTTAAATGAAAATACAGTAAAAATTGTCCCAATACATAATGGATATGTTTCATTATCAAATGAACTGCAAATTCCAATTAATCCAATGATTGGTGTGATTGGTACTGCACCGAAAGAAGAGAGTATTTCATGTGGCACACCGCATGATCATGGCGGGAATATGGATTGTAAAGAGATAAAAGAAGGAACAATGTTATTATTACCTGTAAATGTTCCTGGTGCTCTTTTAGCATTAGGTGATCTACACGCTGCGATGGGTGATGGTGAAATTGGTGTTAGTGGAGTAGAGGTTGCTGGTGAGGTAACTGTAACTGTTCAAATTATAAAAGAAAAGAAATGGCCACTACCAATGGCTATCCAAAAAGAAAAAATAATGACAATTGCTTCAGAGAAATTGTTAGATGATGCAGCTAGTCGCGCTGTACGTAATATGGTGACATTTTTACATGAAGAATTAGAAATGTCTAAAGCTGATGCAACTCTTTTATTATCAGCAGCAGGTAATTTGAAAATTTGCCAAGTTGTGGATCCACTAAAAACGGCGCGGATGGAACTAGGAAGGGAATATGTGGAGAAGTTAGGATTTTCTCTAAGTGAATTTCATATTAAATAAGAAAAAATAGAAAAAGGATACTTTTGTATAAAAGTATTCAGAGTGTTGGGAAACCCTTTAGGGTTCCCAACACTCTGAAATCTTTTTGATTTTAGCAAATGAAAACAACATAAAATAATAGAATTTAGAAAAATAGCCCTCCACCAGACCCTTTTTGGTCAGATGGAGGGCTATTTTTTTCATATTTTGACAAGCTGAGGTGAGATAAGCCTGCATTTGGACAGACTTCAGCCCCCGAAACCGAGCATATCGATAGCCATGGAGTTCTTTGGCGTCCGCAAAGCTTCGCTCTATAGTTGAACAGCGTACTTTATACAACTTTTTCCCTGTAACTGTTAGCTTGTTTTTTCTAGCGATATCTTTATATTTCTCCCATACATGATGAGTGATAACTTTTGTTTCTGTTTCTTTGAAAAGCACACCTCACGTAGCGGACAAACAGCGCAGTCTTCTGGATTCGATTTATATTGACGATATCCTTCGCGATCCGTTGTCGCATACTCTAAAATACATCCCATCGGACAAGCAAATGCATTCATTTCTTCTACATATTTAAATTGGCTTTTCGGTACTTCTTTATTTCGCTTTCCAAATCGGCGATACCCCATCACCATAAATATATTTCTTTCTGATAATTTCTTACAGATATAACCTGTAAAATAGCCTGCATCAAGAGCTACAGCTTCCACCTTAAATCCGAATTTATTAATTTGAGCTTGTAGACGTGCTAAATACGGCTCGGAATCTGCCATATTTCCAGCCGTTATATAGGTATCTGTAATGATATTGTACTTCGCATCAGTTGTACGATGATCTAAGAAATGAAAACCGTTCGGTTTTCCATCTCTCATTAAAAATCCACTATCTGGATCCGTAGTGCTTATACGAGTTTTTTTAGTAGGGGTATCACTTTCCTTTCTAGGTTTTAATTCTTTTTTCCGTGTACCTCACGATCTTCGATTACCGCAGCTTCTAGTTCATCTATATAAAACTTTGCCTTTTCTTTTTTATATTTATGTACAAATTTATTTTTATTAGCATTGGCCTTAATATGTGTAGAATCTGTCATCAGTGCACGTCCTCCCACCATCCGGTTCTCCGTCGCTTGCCTCACAATCTCATCAAAAATTTCTTCGAAAATATTTGTATGAATAAAACGGGTACGGCGATTCCAACTGATTGTAGAATGATCTGGAATAGTATCTGATAGAGAAAACCCTAAAAACCAACGGTAGGCGATATTCGTTTTAATCTCCTTTTCCAATTGACGCTCAGAACGAATACCATAAAAATATCCAATAAACATCATTTTGAATAAAACGATAGGATGGATTGACGGACGTCCATTGTTTTCACAGTAATAAGGGCGTAACTTCTCCTCAATAAAATCAAAACGAATTGTCGCTTCAATCGCACGAAGGAAATGATCTTGTGGAACTAACTCTTCTACAGAAACAGATACACGTTCATCGCGATGATTTTTTAAAGCACCCATCATAAGAAATCTCTCCTTTTCCTCTTTTTTATCAGTGTTGACACATAAAAAGAGGTTCAGACACAAAAACAGGCTGTGGAGAAGACTTTCTCCACAGCCTGGATACTTTTGTATAAAAGTATTCTTTTTCTATTTTACGGATTTTGTGAAAAGAGGTAGTATTTATTTATATAAGTATATTTGAGATTGTGGATCAAAAAGGAGTTCAGAAATGGTCAAAATTATGATTGTAGAAGATGATATGAAAATTGCGGAGCTATTATCAACATATGTTGCGAAATACGGTTACCAAGGAATTATTGTAACGGATTTTCAAAATGTGTTAGACATATTTTTAGAAGAACAACCGGAGTTAGTTTTATTAGATATTAATTTACCAAGTTTTGATGGTTACTATTGGTGTCGTCAAATTCGCGGGGTTTCTACATGTCCGATTTTATTTATTTCGGCCCGTGAAGGTACGATGGATCAAGTTATGGCGTTAGAAAATGGTGGCGATGATTTTATTCCGAAGCCGTTTCATTATGAAGTTGTAATGGCGAAAATTCGTAGTCATTTAAGACGTGCTTATGGAGACTATGCACCGAAATTAGAAGAACGAATGGTTGAGCAACAAGGTCTTAGTTTATATCCCGAAAGACTTGTATTAAAACTTAGGAATCAAGAGATTGATATAACGAGAAACGAAGCCATTTTATTAGAGATGTTAATGAAAAACTATCCGCGTGTTGTGAGTAGGGAAGTATTATTAAATAAATTATGGGATAGTGAATCCTATGTAGATGATAATACATTAAGTGTAAATACAACACGTGTGCGTAAAAAGTTAAAAACGTTACAAATTGAAGGAGCACTTGAAACAATTCGTAGTGTTGGATATAGATTGCATATTACTTGGGATACTGGTATGGAAAAATGATAAGGTTGTTTATACGTGATCATATACCCCTTATTTGTTTTACTGCGATCCAACTACTAGCCATATTCTTAGTTTATTGGTTTGATGGGCATAATCGTATTTCAACGGCATTATATGCAATGTTTTTAGGTGCTTTTTTTATGGTAAGTTATTTAGTATTTCGTTATTTTACACATCGATCTTTTTATGAGCGTTTAGCAAACCCAATGCAATCTTTGGATGAATCTGTTCAAAAATCTGATTTTGCAGTTTTATCTACTGCTCTCCAAGATTTGCTCGAAGTACAATATCGACATTATCAAAATCAGCTCCAGTTACAAGAGAGAAAAAATAATGATCATTTAACCTTTATGAATCAGTGGATTCATCAAATGAAAACACCTTTATCTGTAATAGAATTAATTACACAAGATGAAGTGGATTCGCGTTTTGAAAGTATTAATGAGGAAACGGATAGGTTGAAAAAGGGGTTAGAGATGGCACTGTATGTCGCACGTTTAGAGGCATTTACACAAGATTTTTATGTGGAAAGAGTACAACTACATAAAATAGTGAATGATTCTGTACATGAACATAAACGCTTTTTTATCCGGAAATTCGTATATCCAGAGCTTGAAATTGATAAGGGCATTACTGTAGAAAGTGATGCGAAATGGCTACAATTTTTAATTGGACAAATTATATCGAATGCAATTAAATATTCATCAGGTAGTAGAGAAAAGATTAAAGTGAAAGCTTGTAAGGAAGGTAATACAGTTGTGCTTGAAATTATCGATAATGGCGTAGGGATACCGAAGCAAGATTTACCAAGAGTATTCAAACCCTTCTTTACAGGAGAAAACGGTAGAGATTTTAAAGAATCAACTGGAATGGGGCTCTATCTTGTATATGAAATTACGAAACAATTAGGACATAGTGTAGAAATCCATTCAGAAGTTGGTAAAGGTACCGTTGTACGAATAATATTTTTTAATGTGTAACAAGTGATCAAGGCTAAAGAACTTTGGAGATAAGTTTTTTAGCCTTGTTTTGTACCACTTGGGAATAAAGAATTATTTACCTAAGAGAAGTAAAAGCGAATTGTTTATTATTCGGTTATGGTAGGGGGATTGTAATGGACATTCGTAAAATGAGATATTTCATAACAGTAGCAGAAGAATTAAACTTTAGTCGTGCAGCAGAACGTCTTATGATGGCACAACCGCCTTTAAGTCAAGAAATTCGTAAATTAGAAGAAGAATTAGGAGTTCAACTTTTTCATCGAACGAAACGAATGGTTGAACTTACTGATGCTGGAAAGATCTTTTTAGAAGGTGCGCGGCAAACGTTGCTTCAAGTAGATAGAGCCATTAAAGAAACACAGCTTGCGGATGAAGGGAAGATAGGACATTTAATAATAGGTTTTGTCGATTCTACAGAAACCGTAATAGAGATATTAAAAAAATTTCGAGAACGGTTTCCTAAAATTCAGCTTATATTACGCGAGATGACAACAGACCAGCAAATAAAAGCGCTATATGAAAAACAAATTCATATTGGATTTATTCGTTCCAAGCAGAATAATGAAATATTAGCTTCCGAAGTTTGTTCTGAAGAATGTTTAAAATTAGTTTTGCATCAAGATCATCCTTTAGTTTCGTTACCTAGCATTTCAATCAAATCATTAGTTGATGAACCATTTATTTTATTTCCTCGTCATTTCGGTACTAACTTTTATGATTTAATTATTAGTTACTTTTGGGAACATGGAGTAAGTTTAAATATTGTTCAAGAGGCGATCCAAATGCAAACGATTGTGAATTTAGTTGCAGCAGGAATGGGGATTTCTGTCGTTCCATCATCAGTGGAAAGTTATAAAAAATCGGGAGTCATATATAAAGAAATTCAAGAAAATACCCCGAAAATAAATTTATATGCTGGATGGAGACTAGATGAAAAGTCTGTTGTGTTAGAGAACTTTTTAACAGTTGTTAGAGAGGTTTATACGACTTCACAATATGAATGTAAAAGATGAAAACCCATCTTTATAGGATGGGCAGTGTGGATTTGGAAAGGAAAGCTTCTTTATAGGGAGAATTCACTGATATTTTAACCTGTTTTGCTCGGATCGTACTCAATGAAACCTTTTAGTACACCATCAATTTGATCCATAATTTCAGGTTGTAATTTAACACTAGACGCAATTACGTTTTCTCTTATTTGCTCCGGATTTGATGCACCAATAATTGCAGAGGAAACAGCTGGATTTTGTAGTACCCAAGCAACAGCGAGTTGAGATAAGGTAAGATTAGTTTCTTGTGCGATGAGATTAAGTTTCTGAATTGCAGTGAGTACATCATCACTCATCCAACGTTGCACGAGTTTTTGGAAAAATGGTTTACCAGCATCAGAGTTAGCACGTGATTGATTCGGTATTGGTTTACCAGGTTGATATTTTCCTGTGAGAATACCTTGTGCAAGGGGAGACCAAACAACTTGACCAAGTCCCTCACGTTGACATGTTGGTATTACATCAGTTTCAATAACTCGCCACAACATCGAATATTGAGGTTGACTAGCGATAAGTGGAATGTTCAATTCTCGTGCAAGTGCTGCACCACGGGTAATTTGTTCTGATGTCCACTCACTTACGCCAATATAAAGGACTTTACCTTGTCGTACAAGATCTGAGAAAGCTAACATTGTTTCCTCAAGAGGAGTGGTTGTATCATACCTATGTGCATAATAGACATCGATGTAGTCTGTCTGCAATCGACGTAAAGATGCATTACAATTTTCTAAAATATGCTTTCGTGATAAGCCTCGATCATTTTTTCCGGGTCCAGTCGGATGACATACTTTTGTACATAGTTCTATACTTTCTCGGCGTATACCTTTTAAAGATCGGCCAAGTACTTCCTCAGCGATAGTGTCCGAATAAACATCAGCAGTATCAAACGTTGTAATTCCGACATCTAGTGCGGTTTTCACACAATCATTTGCAGTATCTTCATTTACTTTTCCACCATGGTTTATCCAGTTCCCGTATGCAATCTTACTTACTGTTAATCCACTGTTTCCGAGTTTGCTAAATTCCATTGTAGAATCCCTCCTTAAAAATGATAACTTTATTATAAGAACAGAAATGTAGTATGTATAATATATAATTAAACATAAATTTATATAAAAATTATATAAGAGGGAGTGCTTGGAAGTTTATTACAACCAATGTAATTTGCGCTTGTTAAATATGAAGTAAAGAAATGATAATTAGACCTAGAAGAAAGCATTCTTTATTACAGTACATATAATTACATTTACTCATACATTACTATTATGGTACAATATGGTTACTAACGACGGAAAGGAATGATGGGTGGACGATGATTAACTAATCTTATTTTTAAATGTTGAAATTAAATAAATTTCAATTTGTAAAAAATAGGATTAGTCTGCCCAATTCCATTCAACGGTATTGCTATTTATTATGCGTAATAGCGTATTTGGGTATAAATATGTTAACGACTAATCCTGCCAAATTAATTTGGGGGATTTTTTGTTCTCCCTTAATGAAAGGGATCGGTAATATGAAAGAAATTTTAAAATTAAATGATGTTTATGTTGAAATAAAGGAAAATACTTTGTTAGAGAAAATGAATCTTACAGTAAGACAAGGGGATGTTATCGGATTAATTGGTAAAAATGGTGCCGGTAAATCAACGTTACTTCAATTAATAAATGGGAAGATTGAGCCATCAAAAGGGATTGTTGAATGGCAGCAAACGAATATGACAACGGCATATGTTGAACAAGAAATAGAATCTTTTATTAGTAATGATGTGATTGCAAAAGAAGCAGAACTTCTTGCGAAATGGGGCGTGCCAACGAACGATTTTCATACTTTAAGTGGTGGTGAAAAGCTAAAGGTTCGATTAGCGAAAGGATTTGCGGAAAATCCTAATGTTTTAATATTAGACGAACCGACAAATCATTTAGATGAGATGAGTACGGAATTTCTCATTAAACAAATAAAAAATATGAAAGGTACAGTTATCATTGTATCGCATGATCGATATTTTTTAGATGTTGTCGCAACAAAAATATGGTCAATTGAGGATAAAAAATTAATTGAGCATAGTGGTAATTATACGAGTTATATGAAAGCGCGTGAGCAAAAAAGACTGACGCAGCAACGTGAATATGAAAAGCAGCAAAAAAAGATTGAACAAGTAGAAACACATATAAAAGAATTAAGTTCATGGTCACAAAAGGCACACGCACAGTCTACAAAACAAGAAGGAGTTAAAGAGTTTTATCGTGTAAAAGCGAAGCGAATGGACGCACAAGTTAAATCGAAACGAAAACGTCTCGAAAAAGAGCTTGAGAAAACGAAAGTAGAACGTGTGAAAGAAGAGTATTCAGTCGAGTTCTCTATTCAAGCGAATAAAAAAGTAGGAAAACGCTTTTTAGAAGTAAAGCAATTAAAAAAAGACTTTCATGGAAAGACATTATTTGAAAACGTTAATTTTACAATCCAACACGGTGAGAAGGTAGCGATTGTTGGACCAAACGGTAGCGGGAAAACAACATTACTGAAGATGATTATGGGAACGGAAACTGCTGAAGGAGAAGCATGGATTTCACCATCAGCAAACATCGGTTATTTAACACAAGAAGTATTTGATTTACCACTTGATAAAACGCCAGAAGATTTATTTTTTAAAGATTCATTTGCAGAAAGAGGGAAAGTCCAAAATTTAATGAAACATTTAGGGTTCCAATCTTCTCAATGGAAAGAGCCGATTGAACATATGAGTATGGGGGAACGAGTGAAATGTAAGTTAATGACTTATATTTTAGATGAAAAAGATGTACTCATTTTAGATGAACCGACGAATCACCTGGATCTTCCTTCACGTGAACAACTTGAAAATACATTAGCTGAGTATAACGGAACATTAGTTATTGTTTCTCACGATCGATATTTTCTGGAGAAAACAACTAATACGAAACTTGTGTTTTCAAATCATACGATACAAAAGCAGCTAGAAAAACCTACTAAAACAAGAGATGATATTGAAGAACTACGTTTAACGTTAGAAACAGAGAGACAAGAAGTATTAGGTAGATTAAGCTTTTTAACTTCTAAAGACAAAGAATATAAAGAACTTGATGAACGATTTATAGAACTTACGAAGCAGATTAAGGCGCTGTAACGTAAGGGAGGGGGATTAACATGGGAGAAGAGAGTCTGACTAAGTTATTTAGAATAGATTGTAGAGATATATACTTGCAAGAGTTTACGGTCAAAGATGCAGAGAGTATTTATAAAATAGCAAATCAACCGGAAATAGAAAAGTTTTTGCCGGACTGGAAATCAACGAAAGAACAGAGGGCTCATTGGATTATCAGTGATGAAATACCAGCAAACAAAGCATTTCTTGATGCAGTGACAAAAATGTCTAACATAGATGATCATATATTAAAGCTGGGAATATTTAAGAAAGCCACAAATGAATTTATTGGATGGTGCTGCACAAGCATTAAAGAAGAACTTCCTTCACCAAATAGAGAAATAATGTATGCTATTTCAAGCGAGTATCAAAACAATGGTTATGCTACGAAAGCGACTAAAGGGTTAATTGATTATTTGTTTAAAAATACAAATGTAGATGTCCTCAACGCAATTGCTTTAATTAACAACGTACCATCAAATAAAGTTATTGAGAAATGTGGATTTACTTATATGAGCCAACAGACGATAGAAAACCAACTATATAATCATTATTTATTGAGCAAATCAGAGTGGATAAAAAATATTGCTCTTTAAAAAGAGTTATAATAGAATGAAATGATTTTAAAAAAGCTTAGAGCTAAAGCTCTGAGCTTTTTTATGTACTATTTACTTTTTTGATTATACTTATGAATTATAAGTTATTGTTCATCGTTTTGAAGTTGTATAGTTATTCTTTATAATATATTTTATGTTGCTAATAAAGAATACAAGGAATACAGCGGCTATTAATGAGGATAAACATCTCTTAATCCCACTTCTATTTATATAATTAATAGATTTACAAGGTGTCACGGCGACCAGAAATAAGTAGCATTGTATTTTATGTCATTATACAAATGTTATAAGATAGATATACTTCAGTTATAGCTTGAAAATAAGTTTGTTATCAGTTTTTTCATTTATCTTACAAGCGTGTAAGATAAATGAAAGATGAATCAATATGTGCTATAAGACAATTCATTTACACTATATTGTGAGAAGTGCAAATGAAGGGAGAATATAAATGGAAATTTTACATGCAAAAAGTATTAGTAAAGTATATAAAGGGAAAGTACCTTTTAAAGCATTGGTAGATATTGATTTATCAATTCAAGAAGGTGAATTTATAGGGATTATGGGGCCATCAGGGAGCGGGAAAACAACGTTATTAAATATGGTATCTACTATCGACTCTCCAACATCGGGAGAAATATTAATAAATGGTACAAATCCTTTCCAGTTGACATCAGATAATTTAGCTTTATTCCGTAGGAAACAATTAGGATTTGTTTTTCAATCATTTAATTTACTTAGCACACTTACAGTAAAGGAAAATATCGTATTGCCGATGACATTAGATGGTGTTTCTGTACAAGAAATGAACAAACGAGTTGAAGAAATTGCAGAGAAATTAAATATTACAGATATATTGAGTAAAAGAACTTTTGAAATTTCAGGGGGGCAAGCTCAAAGAACAGCAATCGCTCGTGCAATTGTTCATAAGCCGCAATTATTACTTGCAGATGAGCCAACAGGGAACTTGGATTCTAAATCTTCAAATGATGTAATGGAGGTGCTAGATACTCTTAATAAAGAAGAAAAGGCAACGATGATGTTAGTTACACATGATCCGTATGCAGCGAGCTTTTGTAGCAGAGTAATTTTTATTAAAGATGGTCAACTATATAACGAAATTTATTGTGGTGAAAGCAGGCAAACTTTTTACCAAAAGATTATGGATGTCCTTTCTTTGTTAGGAGGGAAAAGGCATGACTTTTCGTCAGTTCGCATTTAATAATATCTTTCGCAATAAACGTACATATGCAGCTCATTTTTTAAGTAGTGCATTTTCTATTATGATTTTCTTTACGTATGCACTTTTATTATTTCATCCAGATTTACAAGGGGAGTTAAAATCGACAAGTGCAACAATAAGTGCATACGGTACATTGGGATTTTCAGTTTCGCAAGGCTTGATTTTTGTATTCTCATTTTTCTTTATTCTATATTCAGTAAGCTCATTTTTAAAAACACGTAAGAAAGAATTCGGCATATTAATGATGCAAGGTATGTCAATGAGACAGCTTAAAAAAATTATTAATAGAAAATATGTTAATTGGACTTGGTTCAATTTGTATAGGGATTTTCATTGGACTCATATTTTCTAAACTAGTTTTATTGATAAGTGCAAGTGTATTAATGATTAGTAATGGTTTACCTTTTTATATACCAGTACAGGCTGTATTATTAACAGTTATCACATTTCTTTTCTTGTTTTTAATTGTTTCACTATTTACATTTAAAATGATAAAAGTAACAGAACTTGTGGAACTTATTCGAGCAGAGGAAAAGCCAAAACCTGAACCGAAATCATCAATTTTATTATCATTACTTTCTTTAATTTGTATAGGATATGGATATTTTTCAGTATTTCGCTTTATCCCAAGTTCCAATTTTATAACGCTCGGAATAGGTGTACTCCTAGTAATTATAGGAACGTACTTTTTATATACACAATGTAGTGTTTATATATTGTATCTTGCGAAAAGGAGTGAATCTTTCTTTTTAAAGAGAACAAATATATTAACATTTTCAGAATTAATTTACCGTATGAAAGATAATGCAACAATGTTTTTTATTGTATCTATTATTTCAGCAGTTGCATTTACTGCAATTGGCACAACAGCTGCTCTTGGAAATAAAGATTTGGTAAGGATGACAAATCCGTATACATTTCTGTATACAGGTCCTGAAAATGACAAAATAGCGGATAAACATCTCTCTATTATAAATAAACATCTTGCAGATGCTAATATTCCGTATCGAATGGCTTCATCTTCAAATAAATATACAGAAAGTAACGTAAATGTAATGAAGTTAAGTGAATATAACGAACTTGCAAGAGAACTCGGGTATCAACAAGAAACGATTGAAAAAGAAGATGAAATTTTATTAATCCCTGGAATGGTATCCCAAAAACAAGAATTTAAAAATGGTGATTATAAAAAGAATATTGAAGTCATTCAAGGAGATTGGACAAGGACATTTCGTGTGAAAAAAGCTGTAGAAAATTTAGTTTTACCTCATGATACTAGAGGTATTTATATTGCTGTTCAAGATCGTGTGTATGATGGAATTCCTCATGATAAAGATCTAAATATAGGTACTCCATATCGTACTTATGGATTTGTTATAGACGATTGGATGAAAACGAAGGAGATTTCAAACCAATTAATTAGTATATTCGATAAAGATACTAGGGAAATACCTTTTGAATTCCGAGCTCTAACAATAGAGTTGTTAAGTGCAAAGCAAACGAATGGATTATTACTTATGGCAAGTGTTTTAGTCGGAATCGTCTTCTTTACATTCGCTGCTAGTTTTATCTATTTCCGATTATATACGGATTTGGACCGAGATCAACAGCAATATAAAATGATTTCGAAAATGGGATTAAGTAAACGAGAATTAAAAAAAGTTGTAACGAGACAGTTATTATTAATGTTCTTCTTACCGATCGTTGTTGCAGTGATTCATACTGTAGTTGCTTATACGGCATTACAACAATTAGTCGATTTTTCTATTTTAAGTAGCTCTATCGTTATTTTAATTTCATTTATATGTATACAAGTTTTATATTTCTTTATAACCCGTTGGCGTTACCTACAAAAGCTTTATAAAGTTATGGAGCAATAGGCTTGTAAGACTACACAAAAGTATGTGAAAAAATGAACTGTATGATGAAAGGAAACGCGATGAAAAGAACTTTAACTATTTTTATGTTAACGATACTACTTTTAATAAGTTTTAGTGCATGCTCTAAAAAGGAAAATCCATTTCCTGCAAACGGTTTATTAATCATTGGAGATGAAAATAAAATTTCACCAATTATTAATCGTTATCAAGAAATTACGAAAGAAAATGAAGTGTTTTCTGTGAAAAAAGGTAAAGTTGGAAATGGACAGGTATTAATTTTAAATGAATCTACAGCGCAAGCATTGATTAAAGAAAAAGTTTTTCGTAAACGAGATAATGGCTCCAATTATATTATAGATACGTTACCGAAATTCCCAAAAGAAGGTTCGCTGTTGTTTACACATGAAGACGAAAAGAATATGAAAAGTATGGAATTAGAAGGAAAAGGGATTCCAGTTTCATACGATAGTGACGCTTGGATAGGTAACACTCGTAAATATCCAACGCAATGGTATGTGATTGTATCAAAAAATAGTGTGTATAAAGAAATAAAGGCAAATGAAACGAAAATGCACCTTCTTCATTTGAAAAAATCTCTAGGTGACGAAAAGCCTAAAATGTCGACAGATAATACATTGGTTAATGAAAATGTCAAAGTAAAAAAGCTAATTAAAGGTTTGGAAGGAGAACTATCTTTTCAGTTTGTAACGATTGGAGAAAAACCTTAAAAAAGAGTTCGAAGCTGATGAAAATTTTATCAACTTCGAACTCTTTTTAGTTTATAGACCAATCAAATATTATGATTTACATTATTTCATTTAATCGAGTCTCACTTGTTTCTTCAATCGCATTTGAATGTTGAACTGAATTATTTTGAGCTTCTTTTTCTTTACGGGATTTTTGTAGCATTTCAAGTATGATCCATAAAGGAACACCTTTATCTTCCAACATCTCCCATAAATCCAATTCGTTAAATGTATGCTCAGGCTGTTTCATTTCTTTTTCAGATGAACGAATATTGAACTTGATAGGATCATTCGCTTTCTTACCTTCAAGTTTAGTAGAAGGGATAGTATTATGCTCAAGATTAGATGGAGTTATTCTAGTAGGTTGAGATAATGTATGAATGTTTGATCCGATTTGCATGCTTTTTCCTCCTTTTCAAGCAGTGAAATTAGTTTTCTTATGATCTTTTAATCCGTTTAACATGAGGAAACTATAGCTGATACTGTAAAAAGTAAATATTAACTTGAATTAATATTTATCAACATTTATATATGTTTTCTATATATACAACGTATATAAAATACTTTACATTATGTTTAAGTTAAAAACTGATTGTGTCAATCTTTTTCACAGAAAAATGAAAGCGTTTAATTAGGGGGAGAAAGTGTGGGGAAGTTATTTATAAAAATATGTTTTTTCGCATTAGTGACTGTTTGTTCATTCACAGCGAAAACAACATACGCTGAAGAGGGTCAACAAAACAATTATCCTATCATATTAGTGAATGGATTTGCTGGATGGGGTAGAGAGGAAATGCTAGGTGTTAAATATTGGGGTGGTGTTCATGATATACAGGAAGATTTAAAGAGAAATGGTTATATAGTTCAAACTGCAGCAGTTGGGCCTGTATCTAGTAACTGGGATCGTGCATGTGAATTATATGCGCAAATTAACGGTGGAACAGTAGATTATGGAGCGGTGCATGCTGAGAAACATGGACATAATCGTTTTGGTAGAACTTATAGTGGATTTGCACCGAATTGGAGTGAAACTAATAAAGTTCATTTAGTTGGGCATAGCATGGGTGGACAAACGACGAGAACTTTAGTGCAGTTGTTAAAAGAAGGAAGTTATGAAGAAAAGAATTACGTGAAAAATCATCCAAACGCAAAGATATCGCCACTATTTGAAGGTGGTAAATCATATGTTCATAGTGTTACAACATTAGCAACTCCTCACAATGGTACAACACTCGCGGACGGAAGTCTTCTGTTACCATTCGTTAAAGATTTACTCATTACAGCTGCAAGTTTAGGTGGAAACAATAATTTATCATTATATGATTTTAAATTGGATCAATGGGGTATAAAAAAGAATGCTGGAGAGTCATTTTTCCAATATACTGATCGTATTGTAAATAATTCAATTTGGGAAAATACAAAAGACATTAGTCAATGGGATTTAAGTACTGATGGAGCAAAGGAGTTAAATAATTGGGTAACGACGCAACCGGATGTATATTACTTATCCTATAGTGGACATGCATCGCAAGCAGCACCTATAACAGGTTTGCATCTACCACATATAACGATGAATAAAGTGCTAATGGGGAATGCATTCTTCTTAGGATCTTATGCAAGATATGAAGAAAACCGACCATTAATAGATACTTCTTGGTGGCAAAATGACGGTGTAGTAAATACAAATTCTATGATTGCACCTTCGTCTAATACTGTTGTAAGTAGTAATGGGTCTTTACAAATCGGAAAATGGAATCATATCGAAACGAAAGCAAATTGGGATCATCTCGATATGGTAGGATTAAGCGTTTCAGACACGTTAGGTTTTTCTAATATTCAAGAGTTTTATAGAACAATTGCAGAAAAGTTATCACGTCTACCGAAATAGATAATATAAAAGCCGCTCTCGTACGTAGTACGTAGTAGACGACGTTACGTATTACTTATTAGTAAGTAAGGTAAGTTAGGTAGGTAAGTAAGTAAGGTAGGTAGTA